>NZ_CP117523.1:3417849-3728563 GCF_036812735.1 Terrisporobacter glycolicus ATCC 14880 = DSM 1288
TAATTTGCTTTCTTATGTTGTCATAAAGCTGCTGGTATAAAGGAATAAATGAATTAACTTCTAAGTCATTTTCATGTTTTTGCTTTTCTTCATTCACTAGCAACACCTCCTTATTTTTATAACATTATATAACAACTTTCTTATTACATGTTATAACAAGTTGAAAACGGTGTCAACTTAATGTTTTTATTATATAAATAATATTTTTAATACAATAAAAATATATTGGAAACAAATTTAAACAAAGTAAAAGGAGTGCTCCTTTAGATGATTTTTTAGTCACCTTGAAACACTCCTTATTAATATTTAAATTATAATTAATTGTCACTTTCTATTAAACTTTTCATAGTACTCTTATTCATAGCACCTGGCACGTATTTTGTAACATATCCATTTTCGTCAATTATAAGTGTTGATGGTAGAGAAGTAAATCCATATTGGTAACTTAGCATGCCTCCATCATCAAATACTACAGGAAAAGTATACTTATTTTCTTTTAGGAAGTCTTCTATATATTGTTTGTCTCCTTCTTTTCCAACATTAGGTGAAGCAACCCCTAGTATAATTACATCCTTGCTATTTTGCCCATATTCCTTATATAAATCTTCTATATGAGGCATTTCTCCTCTACATGGTGGACACCAAGTTGCCCAGAAGTTTAAAAATACCGTCTTACCTCTATAGTCACTTAATTTATGTTCTTTTCCATATTGATCATATAAAGTAAAATCTAAGGCTTCAATTTTTTGTTCTTGATCTGAATTTGTACCTGTTTCAGATTCACTACTTTGGCTAATTTCAGTTTTATTTTGGCTTTTTATCCACTCTGCTTCTCTTTTAGCTTTGATCCCATTAGAGAACATGACCATACCAGATATTACAATAATTATGCCTCCAATTTTCTTTATTTTGTCCATATGCATTTTAAGCTTATCTATGCTTTTTACTAATTTGTTGTAGAATAATGCAACTAGTAAGAATGGCAAAATAAATCCTAGAGTATACACAATTATCAATAAATAAGATATGACTGTACTATCTGCATTACTTGACATTATAAGTACAGAAGCAAGGATTGGTCCTATACATGGAGTCCACCCAAAGCTAAATGTGAAACCTAGCAAGAATGATGTCCATATATTCATCTCTTTAGATTTAAACTCAAATCTTTTTTCTCTATTTAAAAAATTAGATTTTATGCTATCCATGTAGAATAGCCCCATGATTATTGTGATAATTCCACCTATCATCATGACCATATATTTGTAATCATTGAAAAATGAGCTTAGAGCATTTACTGAAGAGCCTAAAATAAAGAAAGTCGTTGAAATACCCAATGTAAATAATAAAGTATTTCTAAATAATGAACTTTTCGTAAATCTTCCTTGGTTTAAGTTTTCTATGCTGCTATTAGATAACATACTTAAGTAAATGGGCAGTATTGGTAGTACACAAGGTGATAAAAATGACACTAAACCTTCTATAAATACTACAATAAAGTTTATTTTTTCCATAAGCTTCTCCTCTGTTGCTAAATTTATTCAACTTTTTATTCATTTTTAATTTATACCCATCTTTTTATATGTTAACTTATAAATTTAAATCCCCTCAATATGATGACTTATAACATAATATTGAGGGGATTAATATCTAAACTAGAAATAAATTATTATTTTGATATTAAATTTTCTTTTTCTACTTTATCTACATTATAATTAGCTATTAATGCCTTTGCACCTACTCTATCAGGTTGAGACTGCATTTCAATTACAGAGTTTATTACTACATCTACAGAATTATATAACCACTTAGGATTTATAGTCTCTATCTTATCACCTTTTGTGTGATAATATTGATCAAGTGTACCATTTTCATCTAATGTATATCCTATAAATGTAGATGGTATACCTACTGATTCAAATGGTGCATGATCACTAGATGTACTATGTAAATCTTTAGTCGTAGACATATTTAAATAACCTAGTTGACTAGCCATTTTCTTAGTTAAATCAGTAACTTCATGGTTTGAGTTTTTATTAGAGTTCCACATTACCATATTATTACCAACACCAACCATATCTAAATTGATCATAGATTTTACTTTATTTACTCTTCCTGAATCTTGTAAACTCTTAACATATTCTTTTGATCCTATAAGACCTATTTCTTCTGCACCAAAGTTAACAAATTCTATATTGTATTTTAATTGGCTAGCTATTTCTGGTCTAGATAATATTCTTGCAGCTTCTATTATTGAAACTGTTCCTGAACCATTATCATTTGCACCAGGAGTTTGTACACTATCCATATGAGCTCCTATTACTATTGTTTGTGCAGTTCTTGAATTTTTAGCTGCTGGTAAAGAAGCAATTACGTTGTAAGAATAACTGTCAGTTTCTACTGATGTTTTTACTTCCATAGAAACTTCTATCTTTTCTCCATTTGCTAATTTAGATACTAATGCATCTCCATCTGATAAAGTCAGTGAAGTTGATGGAATTCTCTTTGAACTATATTCACCTAAAGTTCCATTTAAATCTCCACTAGCATTATTGTAAATAATAACACCAGATGCCCCTTTTGCTGTTGCATTATCTACTTTTTCAGCGAAAGATATATCTCCTCTTTTAATAAGAGCAATTTTACCTTTTACGTTATTTATTTCCTCTGGTTTTCCTAAACCACAATAAACTAAATCACCTTCAAGTACACCATTTGTTGCATTAGAATATGTAAGTGTTTTTGAACTTAGTTCTTTATTTCCAACTTTTACAGTTGAACCTTCAGACATAAATCCATCTATACCATTTATTATTTGTTTTCTAGTTTTAAGTCCCATAGCTTTATATTGACTTGCTATATAATTTGCTGCATCATGTTCCCCTTCAAAACCAGTAACTCTAGCATTATCCTTACCAGCTAATACTTCTAGATCTTTCATCATATTATCTATGCTTATTAAATTCTCATGATATGTATCAACAGTTTCATATATAGCTGAACCTATTAATTTTATAGTTCTTTCTAGTCTTTCTTGGCTAGCATGCTCTGTATGATCAGTTGGTTTATGATAATATGGCTCTAAAGCAGATCTTGGGTCATGTAGCTTTTCTGGATCACCGTTTATAAATAATGCTGATGGTATACCCACATTATCAAAGGATACGTGATCTGAAGATCCCATTGAAACTAAATTTCCATCTTTTTTAACTTCATGGTTTCCATCATAGCTTGTAAAGTTTGTACTATTGCTTTCTAATCTTTTTCCTGCTTCTTTAACTGCGTCTGTAACTACATTTTTAACACCTTTATTTGTATATACTGCTAACTCTGAGCATGCCTCGTAATTAGTAGCAACCATGTCTAAGTTAAAGTTTCCTATGCTTCTATCTAATTCGTCCTTACTTAAAGTTTTTACATAAGCTGCAGAACCTTTTAGGCCAACTTCTTCTGCTCCACAAGCTATAAATCTTATTTCTCTATCTGTATCTAAATCTTTTATAGCATTTGCAATTTCAATCATTGCTGCCACACCTGAAGCATTATCATTTGCACCAGGAGCTTTTGCTACACTATCAAGGTGAGCACTTATATATACTATTTCATCAGTATTTTCACTATCATTTCCTCTTGCTCCTTGTTTAGCAACTACATTCCAAGAAGTTGTAGATGGTGATTTACCTACTTCTAAAGATAGCTTTACTGATTCGCCTTTATTTAATTTTTCAAATAGAGATAAACCAGCTTGTCTTTCTATTCCTACTGCTGGTACAGATACATCTCCTACTGATCCTGTAGAAATCCCACTAGTATTATTGTACATTACTAGTGCAACAGCTCCTGCATTTGCTGCATTTGTAACTTTATCTACGAAAGATACAGTTCCTCTTTCAACAAATGCTATTTTCCCTTTAACATCTACCTTTGCAAAATCTTCTTCACTTCCTAGATTACAATATACTATTTCACTACTTATCTCCCCATCCGTAGCTTTAGAACCTGTAAATGCTGATGAATTTATAACTTCTTGTCCTAATTTTAAAGAAGAAGCCCCTTTTCCTGAAGCATAACTAAATTCTTGAATTTCTGAATCATAACCTAATTTATCAAATTGTTTTTTGATATATTGTGCAGCTTGGTACTCCTCGTTTGTACCTACAATCCTTGGCCCTATAGTGTCTGCCAAGTATCTTATGTGGTTAAAAGCCCTACTTCCATCAATGGAATTTAAAAACTGATTTTGCTCAGAACATATAACCCCACTCACATTCTTTTTGTCTATTTGTGCATTAGATATACCCGAGGATGCAGCAATCAACATCAATGCCATAGATGTAGATAATATTTTATTGCTTAATTTAAACAATATAATTCCCCCTTTTATATATTTTTTAAATATATAAAAAAATAAAAACACTTATCCAGCATATTTGCCTTTAATTATTACTTTCAACTTTGCTATTAAGCTCTGCTTCTAATTCTTTTATATATTTTTCTTTCTCACCTAAAGATTTTTCTAAATCTTTTATTTTACTGTTTGAATCATTGTATAACTCATTATATTTACTTAATAATCCATCTCTATTTTCTTTTAAATCCTCATATTTTTCTATAATAGTATCCAAATTGTTATAAATATCACTTATATTATCAAACCTAAAAGTCTCATAAGTGTAAAATACGCCTCCCATAGATATAGTTCCCGCTACTAAACCAGCTATGATTTTTTCTTTTATCATCAATAATCCCCCTTATTATCTTTATAGATTTGATACTAAGTCTGTAATATTAATTAATCTAAAGTTGGTAAACTATCTACATCAACTAATTCATCTGGGATTTCTTCAAGTCTTTGTTCTGTATATTTTTTTAATTTTCCTACTTCATCATTAGCTTTTATAACTTCCCCATTAGCTTCTTCTAAAGCTGCTTCTGTATCACTTAATTTTTTATTACTATCAGCCAATTGACCTTTTAAGTTTGATATTTCTCCTTTTAATTGTGTCAACTGCTCATGTTTTATTTCTAACATTTCATCATATTTTACTAATTCAGCATCTAGCCAGGCAATTTCTGACTCTGCATCCGCTAACGCTTCCTTTAGCTCAGCTATTTCTGCTTTTAATGCTTCATTTTCTTTCTTCATTTGCCCAATAGTTGTATTTTCTAGCTTTTCTATTTCTGCTTTTAATTCAGCTTTTTCAGATTCTAAAGCTGACTTTTGTTCTTCTAGTTCAGTTTTCTTCTTTTCAAGATTTGATATTTCTTCTTTAGCCTTATTGTATAAATCATTATATTTTTGTAATAATTTACTTTCGTTGTCCTTATAAGTGGTCTCCATCGCTGATACATTAGATTTAACATCTTCTACTGCTTGTCCATCAAACTTTTTTACCCCTATAACTATGCTTCCTGCTAAAGCTGTCACTAGTAATCCTGTTGCTAATTTTGACATTGCCATTTTAAATTCCCCCTTATACCCTCTTATATTTTTTAATACATATTTTTTTTATATTTTAAAAATAGAATATAATATGTATTAAACTCTTAGTTAATATTGTATTGTATGAATATTCAGAAATCAATAAGTTTTCTTACTTTTTTAATTTAATTATAAATAGTTAATTTTAACATTATAAAAGATTAATGAATAAAATATATTACATCCCGTCATTTCTACATAAATGTTGATTAATTATTTTTAAGGATATTCGTTAGTTAAAGTAGTTACCTTTGCATTCATATTGGAAAAAAATAAGAGCCAAACCAAAATGGATGACTCTTATCTTTTAACAATTTATTCTGTTCTCTATCTAATTTTAAAACGTATATCTACATTAATTTATAATCTTGTGATGTTAATTTGAATTTATCTCTTATACCTTTACTTAAATAAATCTTATTATCTTTAGTTATAAATATTGCTTCCACATTATCTCTACTTTCCACGAATTTCATTCCTTCTTTTGCCCCCATAGAAAGCAATGCTGTGGATAATGCATCACAGTAAGTAGAGTTCTCACTAATTACACTTACACCTAATAATTCATTTTTTACTGGGTATCCTGTATTAGTATCAAGTATATGATGATATAGCTTTCCATTTTGCTTAAAATTTCTTTCATATATTCCCGATGAAACTACTGATTTATTTTCTACTTCTAGTATTCCTAGATAATCATTGTTACCTTTATTCCCATCTCTTATGGCAACTTTATAAGGTAGGTTATCTGATTTGGTACCCACACAAACTATATTTCCACCTATATTTAATAATGCTTTTTCATAACCTGCATCTAAGATTATAGACTTCACTTTTTCTCCCACATATCCCTTTGCTATGGATCCTAAATCTATTATCATACCTTGTTTTCTCAATTTTACAGAATTACTTTTATAATCAAGCTCAATATCATCAATATTGCATAACTTTAAAGCCCCATCTATGTCTTTGTCATTTGGAACAGATGCGTTTTCAAATCCTATATTCCAAAGTTTCACCACTGCTCCAATGCTTATATCATTATGTCTATTAGTCTCCTTTGCATATTTTATGGACTCTTCAATTAGTTCAAAGGTATCCTTACTTACACTAACGTATTTTTTTCCTGCATTTTTATTAATTTTATCTATTTCACTTATTATTTCCTCATTATTTATAGATATATTATTATCTATATTTACTATAGTATTTTTAATACTATCAAATATTTGATTATCTACTGTAGTTTGAGAGTATATAGTAACATTTATGTATGAACCCATAGCGTACATGTCCATATTATAATCACTATATTCTTTATCTTTTTCACATCCTAAATTTAAACTTGTTGATATAACAATAATTAATAGTAAATATATTTTTTTCATAATTTCTCCCTATAATATAAATGGCTGCCACAATTATTTTATGTGACAGCCATTTTTACAAATTTATCTTACTTTTATATATTTAATACTACTATATAAACTGTAAACCTTCTTTCCGTCTACCTTCTTATAGGCTCTTACCTTATAGTAATATCCTTTATTTTTACTTACACTAGTATTTGTATAAGATGTAGTACTACTATTTACAGCTTTTGCAAGGCTATATTTCCCATTCTTACTTGTGGCTCTATATACCTGGTATCCGCTTGCTCCTGATACTTTATTCCATTTCACATATACTTTTTTATTTTTAGAACTCAAAGTTGCAGAAGGTGTAATAAGTTTTGGTTTTGCAGAAACTATTTTTGAGTAACTACTATAAGTTTTACTTCCATTCACTGTCTTATATGCTCTTACTTTATAGTAATATGTTTTTCCTGTTGTTAATTTTGCATCTGTGTAACTTACAGTACTGCCACTTTTTATTGTCTTTATTGAAGCATATTTTCCATCTTTACTTGTTGATCTGTACACTTGGTAGCCACTTGCTTTTGATACTTTATTCCAAGTAATTTTGTTGCTATTATAGGATGCAACATCTACTTTAGCAGTTGGTGTAGAAACTTTTATTACTGGTTTCTCATTGTTTTTTACTGTTACTTTTATTGTTTTTAATACACTTCCTCCTAAGACTCCTTTAACATTATATACAACCTTGTATTCTCCTGCTTTTGTTGTATCTACTGTATTTTCTACTACTTTAATTTTGTCAGTTATATCACTTCCATCACTATCAATTGCACTTATTCCATTCATTGCATTGAATTTGTCATCAACTTTTATTTCTACATCTTTGGCTGTTATTTTAGTATTTTCATAAATATAGTCTTTGTACCCATCTGCTTTTATTTCTAATTTATCACCATTTTCTAAAGATTCATATATGTCTATTCCTCCTGAGTAGTTTAATTTATATCCTTTTGTCGGTGAAAGATCTGTGCTTTTTTCTATTTCATTCCCATTTATTTTTACTGATGTAATTTTATTTTTCCAATTATCATCAGCTGAATTAAATGAATATCTATGGCTATATGAGTTATATTCAGCTTTTACTTTATTCTCAAATGATTCTACTGAATAATTATATTCTTCATAGCCCTTAGATTTGATACTTAATTTATCGCCTTCTTTTAAATTTTGTAAAATAGTAACTACTCCATAACTTGATTTATAACCTTCATCTTTTTTAAGTAGTTTTCCATTTAGATAAACTTGAACATTATCTGTCCAATTATACTGAGAATTAGAAAATTTGTGATATCCATCTGAGTCCTTTGACACATTTATTTTTTCTACTGATAGTAATGGAGTATTATAAGTGTAATCTTCATATCCATTAGATTTAAATACTACCTTACTACCTCCATCTAATGTTGATAATATTGTTATCTTATTTCCATTTTTATAAAAACCTTCACTTGCAAATGAGCTGCTAGCTTCTTCTAATTCTTTATCATTTACCAACACATTCGTTATATTAAAAATATACTCTGCATCTTTTGCTGTAAAAGCATAATCTCCCCAAAGATCTTTTTCCACTTCTATATCAGGTACTGATGTATTGTCTCCTTTAACTTCTAGTTTTACTTCATAATCTTTGTAATTATTAGCTTTTATAACTATGTTATAAGATTTAGCCTTTCTAAAGTTTTCTCCAGAAAGTTCTATACTATAAAACTCGTCTGAACACGTTTTATAATCAACTTCCTTATTATCTACTAATACACTAGTTATAGCTTTTTTATAGTTGGAGTTCATAGCTTGTTCCACATCTATAATTACTCTTTCATTTGGTTTATAAGAGTTCTTATTGTTTAGTTTCACAAAAGATGGTATCTCCATCTTCTTTGCATCTACAGTTTTTAATTCACTTGGTGTAAATATAGTTATAGAATCTTCATAACCATTAGCTTTTATGGCTAAAGTCTGTTGTTTATCTTCCTTACCTTTAAATAGTTTATTTTTTAATACTAATGTATTGTCTATAAAGTAATAATCACCATTGTCTCCACCTAGTTGAGTATTATTGAATGAGGATTTTCCGTTTATAGTTAATCCCTTTATAGCATTTTTATAATCATTCTTTAGTTCTATTGTTATATTGTTATCTGCATCTTTTTTAGGTACTAGAGTTTCTACACCTTGTGATAAATCTATACTTGTTTTATTTGTTTTGTATCCATTGGCTAATACAGATATTTCATTGCTTCCTTTTGCAAATTTACTTGTATCTTTGATTGTTATTTTGCCGTCTAATATGTCATAGGATGATTTATTTAAGATAGTCATTCCTACTCTTATATTTTCTATATTTTTAGTGTATTCCTCATTATTTTCATATGATAATATTATATTTCCATCTGATTTGATTACTTTTAAATTTGGTGCTACTTTTAAATTTTCTTCTGAATAGCTTTTAACATCTCCGAGCAAACCATCTTCTAATATATGTTTAACAGAGTATGGTTTATTTACATAGTCACTTTCCGCCAACTTATTATAGTAATCTTTAAATGTAAAATAATCACTTTCATAAGCTTCATTTAATGCATTTTTATAGTTTTGATAATCTACCACCTTTTGAGATCCCTTTGTCAATATGGCATCTTTTGTCATTGCATTCCAATAAGACAATACTGATGTAGAGTACTTTGTTGACATTCCTATATTTCTTAAAATAAAGGCATTTGCCAATAAATCAAAATCATAAACTAAATTTGCTCTAATATATCCTGTAGCTCCGCCCTCACTAGTGGATCCGCCTCCGCCTCCACCACTTGCACTTGATAGTACATCAAATGTAGGCTTAGACTTAGCAGCTAATTTATTAGTAACTTTTGATTCTACTGTAGAACTATTTTCTGACTTTGCTTCTTTAGTACCTAAAGTTGGATTACTACTGCCTTTTGGAGCTTCTTCTAAGTAAAAGTTTCTAGTATAATCTTCATATCCATGAGCCTTGATTGTTATAGTATGCTTTCCTTTTGTTAATTTTGATAAAGCTTTATTTTCTAATCTAACAAGATTGGATACAACATGATAATCTACACAATCGCCATGTAATACCTTTCCATCTAATAAAACTTTATATATAGGGTTTGTTGCTCCATAATTAAAGCCAACTAGTTCAAATAACAAATCGTTATTTGCCCAAAAATTAAAATCACCAGATAATTGTAATTTGCCAGCCTTTTTTATTGTTTCAATATTTACGTAGGCATCATTAAATCCTTTAGATTTTATTTTTATTTTATGAATTGCATTTCTACCCTCAATCGCACTTGAGTTTCCATCTATTATTACTTTTCCATTTTCTATTGAATACTGTAATTTTGCCGAAGTATTTGTTCCTTCATATACTTTTTCCACACTATAAATATTTTTTTGCCAATTTTTATATTCAGTAAAATCAGTATCTACATTAATTACAATATCTTCTCCCAGCTTTGTTCTTTTAGAAGTCAAAGCAGGTATAGTTTTATCTATTTCTGGCTGACCTTCATTAACCACATTAAATGTAGTTTTTGATGGTAAAGTTCTTACATTTCCATTTTTATCGTAATTAGTTTGGTGATATTCAAAAATATCTAAAGGACCTGATACAAGTACTTTATCTGGAGCTTCATTATTTATTACTTTTGTAAATTTTTTGCCCTTACTATTTAGTATTATGCTATCCGTAACATCACCTTGGATTACATCAACCTTAGCAATTTCAGTTGGATTAACTTCAAATTTAACTATACTTCCATCATCTGTAACTGGTGTTGGTGTTATTTTTTGATCATTAAGTTTAAATTCTGTATTACTTAAGTTTCCTTGTTTTAAATCTACTACAGTATAGCTTGTGCCCTCCACATTAACTATTTTTGTATTTTCTTCATCAATAAGTTTGTTATCATTTTCATTATCCTTTACAACAACCTTATTAATTTGTTTAGAACTAGTATCTGTGCTAACTTCCCTATTTGATAATGCTAACACTTGGCCTGTTGAACTAACTGTGATTAATGAAGCTAGTACCAAGCTTCTTACTTTTTTATGCATATTTAGCTCTCTCCTTTACCATAATATTCCTTACAACATATATTCTAAGTCTAGTTATTTTCCTTGTCAATGAAAATGATAATTATTTTCAATTATTTTTGTTCTTCATGCTTTTTAGTACATTTTAAATTTATCTTATTTATGGTATCTTATTGTATGAGGTGATATTTTGAAAAAGACAATTAAAGTGGTTGCTGCCATAATAGAAAACGAAAATAAGGAAATATTATGTGCACTTAGATCTCCAGAAATGACTCTTCCCAACCAATGGGAGTTTCCTGGTGGAAAAGTTGAAGAAGGAGAATCTTTATTTGAAGCTATAGAAAGAGAAATCCAAGAAGAGTTAAGCTGTACAGTAAAAGCTGTTGATGAGTTTGACGAGAATACTCATGAATATGAAAAAGTTATAGTAAATCTTATAGGGATTAAGTGTAAATTAGTGGAAGGCACTCCTGTTGCTAGAGAACATTCTAAGCTGGTTTATCTAAAAAAAGAAAATCTAAATTCCTTAGTGTGGGCTCCTGCTGATGTGCCTATTGTGGAAAATCTTATAAAAAAATAGAGGACAAAATGCCCTCTATTTTTTCTATCTAAATCTTTTCAACAAACTCTCTATAAATTTTTGTAGGAACTTCATTTTGAAGTTTTAATTTTACTGTAATAGGCTTTTCTCCTTCATACTCTACTGTGTCACCTTTTCCAATATAAATATAAGGTTGAGCCTTTTTATCTATTTCTTTGTATTTTCTCACAAATAAATGTAAATTTACATTTCTATCTTTGTTGAAAATTATGTTCTTTCCTCTGTCTGAATCTTGCTTAGTTGCGTTTGGACTTTGCCATTGGAAGTAGTTTTCACTTAAAAACTTGTCCTTATAGTTGATTCTCTCTTCTATTCCTTCTTCTTTGTGAAGATCTATAAACAAGAAATATTCCTTACCATTTGATAAAAGTCCACTTCCTCTAAATGAAGAGTGTATCTTTCTGTAATTAGACAATAAAGCTAAATCCACCATTTTATACTGCTCATATAACTTTAAGAATGGCACACCATAGTACTCTTCTTGGAATTCTTTTTCATATCTGAAAATACCGTAATTAATAGCATCTTCCATATATTTTTTGTATTCTTTCTTGTTTATTATAGCTTCAAATCTGTCAGTTCTATATAAAGTATCTTCTTTATACTCTATTAACTTCATTTTTTGCCTAATCATTACAGAATCCCAGTACTGATGATTTAAACATTCAAAAGCATGTTTTACACTATCCTCATCCATATTATTTATATATTTTAAAATCTCATTTTTAGCTATTTCCAGAGAAATACTGTTGTGATTTAACAAATATTTTAATATGACAAATTCATTTATTCTTTTTAAAGGTAAACTTGTGTTAAGTTCTTTTAAGATTTTTTCGAAATCCTCATTTAATAATAATTCTTTTAATTCATCATCCTTCTCTGTTTTTGCCACAAATCCTAAATAAGTTCCTTCTTTATCAATAAACTTGACAGGATCTGGCGCACCGTCATATTTTACATAATCAAGTAACATATATGGAATTTTTCCACCACATAAAATCTTAAACTGATTATATTCTTCTCTTAAATATTTCAAATCTCTAAAGTTTTCTTTATCAATTTGCTCCAAAATTCTATCTTTTGATATTTGATCTATTTGAATATGAGTACATCCTGGCACATCAGCAAAATCAGTAGCCACAGCCACCTTTAAACTATCCTTGTCATAATATCTAGCTCCATTTAACGCTATGGCTATTAAAAAAGTTTTGTTGTGATTTCCTATAAAGTCAAGCACTGTTAAAAACTCTTTGCTGCCACTTTTTCTAAGACCTCTACCCAGTTGTTGAATAAAAATAATAGGTGAATTAGTAGGTCTTAACATTAAAACAGTATTTACAGAAGGTATATCAACTCCTTCATTGAAAATATCCACTGTAAAAATAACTTGTAAATCATCTTTATCACTTTCTAATCTTTTTATATATTCATCTCTTTTAGCAACAGTATCCTCACCACTTAGAGCCACACTGTTAATTCCTCTTTTATTAAATTCTTCAGCCATATATTTAGCATGTTCTATATTTACACAGAAACCTAACAGCTTTCTAAAGTTTCCATCATGGCCGTAGAAATTCATTTTTTCTATAATAAAATCAACTCTTCTATTTATCATTAGACGCTGTGCCAACTGTGATTTATCATCTAAATTAACATCTTCCAAATCCACTCCTTCTATATCCGTAACGCCGAAATAATGGAATGGTATAACCAAGTCTTCATCCAAAGCCTCATGTAGCCTAACTTCTAGAGCCACATTGTTGTCAAATAACTCAAATACGCTAAGGCTGTCACATCTTTCCGGTGTGGCAGTCATTCCTAAAGTAAATTTTGGTTCAAAATGACCTAACACATTTAAATAAGAATCACTGGCACCATGATGAGCCTCATCAATTATAATATAATCAAAATAATTTTTATCAAATTCCTCATAATACCTGTTCATAGTTTGAATAGTAGCAAATAAATAATTAGCTTCTCTATCCTTTGCATTACCTGTAAACAGACCAGTTTTTATATTTCTATTCTTAAATAATTTCTCAAAAGTGTCTTTAGCTTTCTTTAAAATTTCTTCTCTATGAACTATAAATAGCATAGTCTTAGGCTTATATTGCATTACATCAAAGGCTGACATATAAGTTTTTCCCGTTCCAGTAGCTGCAATAACCAAAGCCTTATTTTCTCCATGAGCTCTAAGTCTTTCTAAGTTTTCCATGGCTCTTTTTTGCATTTTATTAGGACTTATAGGTTTTAAATTTTCAAAAACCATTTGTCTTCTTACTTCTGTCCTTTTGATTTCATTTAAAAACAACATATATCTTTGTAGAACTTCATCATTTAACTCAGAACTCATATCCCATAGATTGTTGTACTCTTTCAGTACATGTTCAATAAATGGAGCTCCTTCTTTGGAAAGAACTTTTACATTCCACTCCACATTGCTTTTTAATGCGCTTTGAGTTAGATTTGATGATCCTATTATTATTTTGTAGTCATTTTCGTTTTCAAAAATATATACCTTTGTATGAAAACCTACTTTATTGTCTGCTATGAATATTTTCATATCTATATTTTCGAATTCTTGCATTCTTTCCAATGCTTTTGGTTCTGTAAAGTTCAAATAAGTTGTAGTTATTATTTTTCCTTTTACCTTTTTTTCTTCTACTTCTTTTAATGTATCTAATAAAAGTTGTAAACCACTGTAGTTTATAAATGCTACAGAGAAATAAAATGATTTACATTCTTTTAAGCTTTTCTTCAGTTCGTTTAGCAAGTTGTTGTGTTTTGAATTTATTATTAGCTCATTTGTTTGTTGCATTAATTTCCCCCTGATTTTTGTAAGTATATGCTTGAATTATATCATAAAAAAATAATCCATAGACCTTAGTCCTATGGATTTTCATTAGTAATTATTTCATTTATTTCTTATATAGTAAATACTCAGATAACAGTTTATAAGCTAGATTTTATTTTTTAAAAAACGCTTTACAATTATATGGAAATGTTTTACTATTTAATTATAAATGATAACTATATTATGAAAATATAAAAAAGTCAGAAGGCTTATACCTTCTGACTTTTTGTTTTTTAACCCTTAGAAAAAGTAACTTTGTTTTATCATAAGAATTATAATTTACATAATATTCTACTTTCCCCGAGTATGAATTATGTTATTAAAAGATGGCGTTGCCATCTTTTTTTCTTTACACTTTTAGATATTCGCTCTATTAATATTGCCGTATTATTTAATCTAATATATGATTCTAAAGTACATCATTGCAGTTGATTCTCTAATTATTAGGTTTTCTTATCATACAATATTGTGTTAACTTTTCATATTGTTGCTTCTTTACTACTTCAAAACCAAAATGTTTATATATATGAACATTGGTAAGATTTTGTGTTTCCAGTGTGACCACTATATTTTCTTTGTCTGCCTCTTCAAAAACACTTTTTATTATTTCCTTAGCTAATCCTTTATTTCTGTATTTTTCATCCACAACTATTAGGTCTATGTGTATAAATTCACCTTTTACAAATTCGTCTATCCATGCTGATGAATTGTTGTATATGGCTTTTCCAAATCTTATAAATTCTTTTATTGATATATGCTTCATCATTGATATAAGCTTTGTTGAATATTTTATTAAGTTATATAGTTGGGTTGATTTTTTTATATTGTGCTTATTGTAAAATATGTATCCTATGGCCTGGGCATCTTTTGATGGTGATACTATGGTTCCTGTTGGGTACATATTTGTGTAGCAATAAAAAAATTTTCCCAGTGCTTTTAATCTTGTTTTGTTGTTTTGCAGTATGTAAGTGTATAGTGTGTCATCATAAAATTCTTTTGCTAGTATTTTTGAGATTCCTCTTCTGGATATGCTCAAATCCTTTTCTGTATATAAAATAGTTCCAACTCCTTATTGTGTTTTTGTTATTTTTGATTTCAATTGTATGGTAAAATACATTTTTTCTTGTTATTTGTATTGTAAAATATGATTTCAGAGTGATATTTTTTTGATACACTCTTGTATGTTGCACTTTGAAGCCTCTTATCAACCACTATATCACATGTGAACTTATTTGAAAATTATTATGATGTTATTTAAAACTGTAATTCTCTTCTATATAAATACAGTGGTTGATATGTATATCTTCTTTTGTTATAAAATCACCACAATGATTTGCCAACACGAATTTTTCTAGTGTGCAAAACCATTGGTCTCCTTCGTCACTGTGTCTTATGGAGTATTTATTGTACCCTTCTGATATTGTATATTTGTCAACTCTTAGACTAGTAAATGGTCCTTCTATTCCACATATGGTAATGGGTTCAAATTCTATGTCTTTAAAATTTACTGGTTGCATATTAAATTCTCCTTAAATGCTAATATATAAATTATATACCTCATTTCTTTCTGTGTCTTTATATACTAAATCTTATAATTTTTTAATTTTACAAGCATCCCTATAAATCATAGTATTATCAAATTTTAAAGATACTCTATTTCATTCTAAATTTATAAAATCACTTAATATCGCATAAAATTCAATCTACTCTATCATTCTATCTTTAATACTCCAAATACATTATTCTTAAATATGTTCTTCATAGATAATATTATCATAATAATTCCACATAAATAAAGTCATCTAATCATGATATAAGTCAAAAAATGTGCTATAATGATAAGTGATCCATTTTTATAAAAAAGGATTATTTTCTAAAAAAACAGAAAGGATTTGAATATATGGCTGCTAATTTTTTAGATGAAAATTCAATAGAAAGTATATACGACGAAATGCAAGCCGTATATCTTAATGATAATAGACCTTGGATTATAGGTTATAGTGGTGGAAAAGATAGTACAGTTTGCACAGAGTTAACATTTAGGATGTTAATGAGACTTCCTAAAGAAAAAAGAATTAAACCAGTTTATATCGTATCGTCAGATACATTAATAGAAAATCCAGTTATCCTAAACTTTTTAAATTATAATATAAAAAAAATAAATGAAAGTGCTAAGGAATTAGATTTACCAGTTGAGGCTACAGTTGTTCAACCTGAATCAACTAATACTTACTGGTCTAATATAATCGGTAAAGGATACCCAACGCCAAAATCTATACAATATAGATGGTGTACAGAAAGACTTAAAATTAAGCCTTCTAATGACTTTATAAAAAAACAATTAGAAAAAGAAGACGTTGTTGTAATACTTGGTGTACGTAAAGATGAAAGTATTGCAAGAAAAGCGAGAATAGAAAAAAGAGAAATCGATGGTTATCTTTTAACACCTCATAAAACATTAAGAAGTAAAAACAAATTAGCATATGTTTATACACCTATAGTTGATTTTACTACTGCTGATGTTTGGGACGTTTTAGTTAACTCTAACGAAAATACAGTTCCTACTCCTGATGATATATTTGACCATCCAGCTACTTGTTGGGGAACAGATACTATGGAGTTATTTAACTTATACCTTAAAGGTACTGGTGATTCTGGAGAATGTCCATTTATAGCTGATGAGTCAACTGCAAAAAGTAGTTGTGGTAATAGTAGATTTGGATGTTGGATTTGTACTGTAGTTAAAGAAGACAAATCTTTAAACGGATTTATAGAATCTGGACATGATGAACTAAAACCACTTGTTGAGTTCAGAAAATGGATATTAGAAAACAGAGATATTCCTGAAAATAGAAAAATGCATAAAAGAAATGGTGCTGTTATAAAAAGAGATGGAAGGATAATGATGGGACCTTTTACTTTTGAAGCAAGACAAAAGATTTTAATAAAATTATTAGAAACTCAAATTGAAATGCAAAAGTTTTATCCTGAACTTGAGTTAATAACATTAGATGAACTTAAAGCAATAAATGATATATGGGATGATGAAGAAGACTTAACATCTGCTACTCTTTTAAAAATTTACAAAGAAGTAATAGGAAAAGAACTTCCATGGTCAGAATATAAAAAGCCTATGTTTGATCCTTCTACTCTTGATATAGTAAATCAAAAATGCAGTGAGTATAAAGTAGATACTGACTTATTTAGTAAATTATTAATTGACTCTAATAAATTTAAACATTTTAGCAACAATACTAAATTAAAGAACTCAGTTAATAAAATATTAAATCAACAATGGCTACATCAAGATATAGTAGAAAAGATCGAAGCAGAAAGTAGCAAGGAGCTAAATTATGAAGATTAATAAACTTGTATTAAAAAACTTTAGATCTTATGAAGAAGAAACTGTATTTGATTTTACTACTACTAATGATAAAAATATTATTCTTGTTGGTGGTAAAAACGGCGCAGGTAAATCAACAATATTTGAAGCTATTAAGGTGTGTATTTATGGACCTATTGCATATAAATATCAAGGATTTAATTCTTCATATATTTCTAAAATTAAATCAAATATAAATAATAATTCATTAAAAAATGATAGTGTTGATGCATTTGTATCTATAGATATTGAATTAACTGAGAATACAGAAAAAAATACTTATACATTATCAAGAGAATGGACTTATGAAGATAAAAAATTGAATGAGAAATTCTATGTTTATAAAAACCACTCTACTTCTCCTTTAGATGAAGAAGAGTTAAATTACTTTGAAAATTATATTACGTCAATAATATCACCTAAGATATTTGAATTTTTCTTCTTTGATGGTGAACATTTATCTGAGTTTTTCATAGGTAAAAACTCTAATGTTCATTTAAAAGAATCTCTGTTATCTCTATGTAATTTTGATACTTTTGAAGTATTAAAGAATACAATCATCTCAAATAACAGAAGTAGCAAAAACTCTAGTGACGAAATTGAAATAGCAAAAGAAAATTATCTAAACTTAGAAGATAAACTTCGTCAATTATGTACTGAGGAAGAAATACTAAGTAACGATCTTCAAAATCTTTCAAATGAATTAGAAGATTTACAACAAGACCAAGTTAAATTAAACAATGATTTCAGAAAAAAAGGTGGACTTTTAGCTGAAGAAAGAGACTCTTTTAATGCTCGAATTGTTCAACTTGAATCAAGAAGAAGTTTTATTAATCAGAATATAAAAGATTTCTGTAATGAAATGCTTCCTTTTTTAATTGTTAAAAATAACCTACTAAATCTTGAAAAACAATTAAAAACAGAAAATGAAAGTTTACTATATAATCATTTAAAAGATAAACTTAATATGAAATATATAAAAAATATTCTTTTAGGAAAAATTGATGATTCTGTATTAGATTCAGTTGCTGTAACTGTTTCTGATTCTTTAGTAGAAGATATTAAGCCTGATGGATATGGTGACCATTTAGAAACTATATATAATTTATCCAGTGAGGAAAATAGCACTTTATCTAGTCTGATAAAAACAATTTTATCTACAGATAACAAAAGTACTCTAGATTTATTTGATGAACTTAGGAATATTGCTAATGAGTTAGCAGAAATAAGGCAAAAACTAAATGCTAGCTTAGAGGACAACTCCTTAAATGTATATTTAGATTCTCTATCAGATTTAACTACTCAAATAGCTAAATTAAGTGAAAACAAAAATATACTAAATAGTAAATTTGAACTTTTAACTAATAAAATTGATGCTATGAATACTGAAAGAGATAAGTCTAAAGCTAAGTATACTGAACTTCTTCAAGCTAATAAAATTATTGATATGTCTGATAATCTTATTCTTATGTTAGATGATATTGTATCAACTTTAACAGATAATAAGATTAAAGAAATTCAAAATAATTTTATGACTATATTCAAAAAAATTATACAAAAAGATAATTTCATTGACTTTATTAATGTAGATAGTAAATTTAATGTTTCGTTATATATAAATAAAATGTACTCTTCTTTAGAAATAGAAAATTTAATTAGTAACATAGGCTATGATGAAATGGAGAAAAAATTAGGTAAGCTATTCTTCCAAGATTTATTTGAAATATATAATGTTGAAAATAAAACTGATCTATCATCTGCTATAAAAAATAATACTCAATCTTCATTCCTAGATTTGAGAACAAAAATTGATATTAACGGATTCTCTAGTGGAGAAAAACAAATCTATATACTTTGTCTATATTGGGCTTTAATTAAGTCATCCGATATAGAAATACCATTTATTATAGATACTCCTTATGCTAGGATAGATGAAACTCATAGAAATAATATTACTAGTGAATATTTATCTAGTATTAGTAATCAAGTTATTATACTATCTACAAATACAGAAATTGATGAGAAGTCGTATAGAGAAATCAAACCAAAATTAAACGGTGAATATCTAATCGAATATGATGATAAAAATAGAAAAACAATACAAAGTAAAGGATACTTTTTTGAGGTGTAATTATGGGATTTAGACTTAAAACTTCATTAGAAACAAAAGAGATATTTGAAGAGTTAGGTAGTCGAATGAACTTAAAACCATTTGCTTTATCTAAGCTAGCTATTTCAATGTCTCTAACTAATAATGAACCAATTGAAAATTATAAGAGTCTTGATAATAATGGCCTTGAACTTAATAGACAAACTATTACAGCTCAATATGATTTATTATTTAAAACTCTGATAGAACAACATGCCGGCAAGCATCTTACTGACGATGAGTACTTCCCTACTCATGCTAAACTTCATATTGATCGTGGTGCTGTTATGTTGAAGAATCGATATAATTATTCTAGTAACATGGAACATTTTATTAATCAGATAATACAAAATGATATTAGTATATAAAAAAGCCTCTACTTAAATATTTTAAGTAGAGGCTTTTAATTATTTTCTTTTTAATACATCTTCGTAAAATACTTTTGCTAATTTTTTAGCTCTTTCTTCTATTTTATTTTTATTGAATTCTTTAACAGATTTGTATTCTTCTATAAATTTATTTATAAACTTATAATCAGATTCATCATATGCATCTATTTTTTTGCTAAATTCATCATCACCTATTTTTGAATTTATATAATTTTCAAGTAGAATTAAATTCCCTATGTTAAAGGTATTTTCATCTTCTTTATTCTCAGGTAATATATGTTCTACAGATCCATTTCTCTTTTGTACATCCTCATCTGAGTAATATTTTTCAATATTATATAAAACATACTTTGAAAGCATATTATTTTTTTTAACTTTGTTTGTTTTCCTTTTAACACTCTTTTCCCTAAACTCTAATTTTATGAAAGCCTCTTCAAATTCTGAATAAGATGGGTATATACTATCCAATTCTTGTTTTAGATTATCTATCGCTTTATTTACTTCATCTTTCGTCTTTGAATTAAATAAACACTTCGAAAAATTAGTAAATTTATTTGTAAGCGCAGAACCTCTTTTTCCACATAATCCTATATATACAAAATGAAATTGATGTAAATAAGTTAATATCTCTTTAAATTTCTTTCCACTTAATATGCCTTTTTCGTTTTCTACAAACATAGATTTTTTATGAACTTCAATATATTTATATGTAAATCTACAGCTAAATAATGATAGTAATGCTATCCTTACTTGAGAAACGTCTAATGTATTATTAAAGTACTCTAAGTGTTCTACTATATAATCATACTGTTGTTTATTACCATAATGTTGTCTAGCCGGAAACAATAGTTTCATATAAATTTTAGACATATACTCCATATCTTCTATAAAGTCTTTGTATCCAGACTTATTAACTAGATTTATAAAATCAGAATAAATTTCATTTTCACTACTATTCTTATATTTTGATTTCCAATAATGATTAAAAAATACTGGAAATTCAACAGCACTATCTTCATGAAGTAAATTATCTTTTATATTACACCATACATTATACGCATGATCTGTAGGATTCACAGTATTCAACTCTTTAAAGATTGTATTTTTAATTATGTCTATAGAATCTAATTTCTTGCCTCTTCCGTTTAATATTTCGAATATTGTATTTGAATCTTTTCTGTCAGTTACAATAATACATATTATTTTACTTCCTATCAATTGATGCCTTATTCCTTTTAATAACTCAACATATTCTATATCTCTAAAACTTTCACTCTTATGTATCTTTTCTAATCTTTTTTTAAGATTTTCTTCAGATAATATAGATCTAAATTCATCATATGCCAATAATATTCTTTCTTGCTCCTCATCTACGGGATTTTTTTTACACTTACCTTTCATTTGGATTAGATATTCAAAAAAGTCACCTTTTGTATCTGTAGACAATATATTATATATATCTCCATCATCATCCTCTGCCATAACATATTCCCATACTTTATCTCCCAATTTTTTTTCTGGTATTTCATAAAATGTTTTAGCTAAAGCTGATAATAATATTGTCATTGTTGTTATTCTTTGTTGACCATCAATAACTTCAAGTTCTCCGCCTTGTTCTTCATTATTTCCTGCTAATAATGCTGTTCCAAAAAAATAATCACTTGTTTT
The DNA here is from genome assembly GCF_036812735.1 of Terrisporobacter glycolicus ATCC 14880 = DSM 1288. Taxonomy (NCBI): domain Bacteria; kingdom Bacillati; phylum Bacillota; class Clostridia; order Peptostreptococcales; family Peptostreptococcaceae; genus Terrisporobacter; species Terrisporobacter glycolicus. Next base: position 3,439,852 of record NZ_CP117523.1, read on the forward strand.
AACTTTGCTATCAACAATTTTTAATCCTTTTAAAATATCATTTATAAACTCTGATACTTCTTTTTTTTCCCACGAATAATCTCTTTGATATCTAGGTATTTTTAATATTCTCTTGTTATTGGTCAATAATGAACCTACATTCCAATTTTCAAATAAAAAACTCAATAAATTTATCCTCCCAATTATACCTTTTTACTATATTATTCCATTATTATTCATTATTGTAAATATTTGTAACATAAATAATAGTAATTTTTAATTTACTATTTTATTAACTCCCAAAATGCCTTATCTTTCATAAATATAGCTCTATCACTATCCCCCATCTTAACTAAGCTATAATGTTTATTTAAACCTTTAATCTTATTACAAATATGCTCTTGTTCTGACTTTTCTTGTAAATTGAATATATATTTAGCATCCTTCAAGCTAATCTCTGCCACATTATGAACTATCCAAGTTAAAACATAGTCCGAGTATTTATTTTCACCTGTAGAGAAATGACTTAGTAACTGAGTTGAAAGTATTGTACCTACGCCAAACTCTCTACCTTCTTTAAGTATTTTCTTCAGTGTCTCAAAGTCTTTACTTAAGAAGTTATCAGCTTCATCAACTAAAATCATTTTATTTAATTGTCTCATATTACCATCTATTCTAGAATGTCCATGAGCTTGCATTTGTGAATAGAATAAATCTAGTGTAATTGCTACTACTAAGTTTTGTATATCTGGATCATATCCTGATAAATCAATAACTGTTACACCGTCTACTAAATCAAATAAACTTTTAGTTTCATTTCCATCTGGCTCAAAAATTTCAAAGTCTATTAAATTACTAAATGCTGCATATAAACTATCTTCTTTTAAATCCTCTCTATTAACATATAAATCATATACATCTTTCAATGTTGGTGCTGGTTTATCCCAAGTATCAGGTTTATTCTTTATTATACCTTTACTTTCATAAGCATCCATTATTAAATCTCTAAGTAAAGTTTCTTGCTTAATACCTAAACCAAATGCTTTTGCTAAAGTTACCTTTAAGCTATTTGCTGTATGAAGTGGTAACATAGGCTTAGAGTTTTTAGCTGTTATTACTGATAATGGATTGAATGGTAAATGATATAATTCATATACATTGGCACCTGTTGCTTCAATAAAATCTTCTTTTGATTTATTGTAATCGCCTTTATAGTCAAAGATTAATATTCCTAATTTATGTCCATCTACATTATTTTTTGATTCTCTATATAACTGAGTAACTAATGATTTTGTAAACTGAGTTTTTCCAGTTCCCATAGTACCTATTATACCTGTATTTGTATGAAGCACTTTATTAGTATCGTTTGGTTCCCAGTAAACTTTTTTATTATTTTTCTGATTAATACCAAATAAAATATCCATACTTCTTGATGAAGCATCTGGATTTGTATTTCCATATCCTTCACTTCCACCTTCTACTACATGCCCATCATCTATAACTTCTGTTGGAGGATCATTTGGCACAGCTAACTCTACTGCCCCACCTATTTCTCCTGTACCATGATCATATACTGTTTTAGGAATATTATCTAGGTCCTGACCATTCGTACCTTCAAATTTAACTTTGTCTAAATTCTCAGCTATTTCGCTTACACTCTTAGTTATAAAGTTTACACCATCATCTTCAGACATTTCTACAATCATAACTCCATCTTCTACTCCTATATGACTATATCCCATGCCCTTTTTAAAAGATATAACAGCCGCTTTTCCTAGTACTTCTTCTAGGGATGTAGTTATCTCATACTCTTCATTAAGTAACTTTCTTCTTAAATCTGTACTAGTTATTTCACTCCAGTTTTGATCATTACAAACATTATATAAGCATAATTTTTCTGCACTGGCTATAACTAGTTGCATTAAAAAGTTTCTATATACCTTTTGAGTGTTACTTATATCTCCATTTTCATCAGGTAATAGTGTTTTTTCAAAGATACTCTTAGTAGCTTTAGCTTGTTCCATACCTTTTTGTATATAAGAATTATCATTTATACCGATCTTCACTTCCACTGGATAATAGTGAACAAATACCCTATCGCTATTATTTTCTATACCAACAAATAAGATATCATCACTAGTGACTCCACCTTCAAAACCTAAGTTTTTAGCTGAGAAAAATCCTTCACTTTGCTTTAATCCTGCTCCACCAGATACCCTTAATATTTCTTCAAGAGATATAGGTACCCAAATGATATTCTCATTTTTAAATTGAGCAAGACCTAGCTTGATAGCTGACAATATACTAATTTTTTCTTTAGGAAAATGTGATTTACTTGATAAAAGTCTCAGTAACCAATCTCCATTGACAGCATTAAACATATTTATAACTGCTGGTGAATATTCATTAGCATTTTCTACACCATTCTTACTTAAAAATTCTTCAATAACCCTTTGATATGGACCGGACTTTCTAGTAACTGTTATTGCGTCATATCCACCAGCTGTTGTATATTGATCACTGTAGTGAATTATTAAGAGATCCTTTGCATCTGGATCATTTTTAAAGAAGTTTAAATCAACTTTAGGGTCTATAAAAGTTATCCAGTGACTTGCATCATAAATATTTTCTAATATACTTTTGCCATTATTCTGTATAGATATAGCTTTGCATTGGTTACTATTAAATGGTTCTCCTGAAGATGCTGCATTTAATGCATTTAGTCTTATTGCCATATTCATTAATTTGCTTTGTGTATTTGTAAACTTAGTTCCAAATCCGGTCCTATACGAATCTCCTAAAAACACTGAAGGTACCCCAGATATATTTCCATTTAATATAACTCCAGATGGTATATCATCCATATTTGATGTAATTTTCTTAGCGTTATCATTCATCTCAAAGAACGTTATATGTGCATATTCAACACCATCTTCAATATTCTTAGAATAAAAATGTACCTTTTCTCTGTATAAGTTTAGTACATCTTCTTCTGACATACTGTCTACACTTAGATCTAGGTTATATATTTCTTTTAATGACTCTATATTTTCATTAAATGCTACTTCTTCAAATGCATTTGTTATATTTCTATCTGAATATATAAATAAATCAATCGGCAATATTTCATTACTTTGACTGTTTTTTAATTGCTTCACATAGTACTTAAATATACCTTGCAATATTTCTTTACTATCACCTGTATTTATTAAATTAATTTTTATGGGAGCATTGTTGCCCATATCAAACATATATTTAAAATGCCCTACAAACTCTTCTATTTTCTCATTTACTAATTTTGAAACAAAATCCCTAGAACTTTTATATCTTGGTAAATTTTCATCTACGTAGTACTTCCATTCTGGAGAATGCATTTGTTCCATTGGTATAAATAGTCTCTCATCTTCATCAATTATATATGGGAGAAGATAAGTTGATGTAAATTTTTTAAGTACATCATCTGTCATTTCCTCTGTATCTATACAATCATTTAAATGAAGTTGATAAGCTATATTCAATGGATGAAGAGAAGTAAATATAAGTTCTCTATCTTCTATTTCTCTTTTTATAGTTCCTAATCTAAATAAGTTCTTTTCTGATTTTGTAAGATAAGATCCCTCTTCAATCTTGTTCAATGCATCAATATATTCTTTTAAAAAATTACTATATAAATTTTTCAAATCAGAATTTAAATAAGCTAAACTAGGAAGTTTTCTAGATAAATTATAATAATCTATTATCTTTCTATAAGCATTTTCTACACTGGAGTTAATTTCTAAATCTATACTTTGTATGCCTTCCTTGTCTTCAATAAAACATAAGCCTTCTAATTCTAAAAGTTGCTTTTCAATGGCTAAAGTTTTTCTAAATTCATCTCTTGCAAAATATTCTTTCGTTCCGTGTTGTAATTTGTTATCTCCGGCTATTCTAAAGTCACAACTTTTTTCTCTTTTTAACTTCCAGACCTTAAAGCCTTCAATTGATACGCTCTTTTCATTAGTACCAACCATACCTAGCGGTACTAACTCATTACCTATTCTTAGGTCAAATCTAACTAAATCATTATCATTTATATATTCAAACTTATCGCTTATTTTAACAGTTAATTTTTCGTCATTAGATATATTTATTACATCATTATTTGAATCTATTTCATAAATAGTGTTTCCTTGGTTGAACTCATTAAATACAATTTCTGAATCATTCGTATTAATTGAAATATACTTTTCTTTTTTCTTAATTACTAAGGAGTACTTAGATTTTATAGATTCAAAATATTTAGGACTGCATCTAAACATTGCAATCTTAAACTCAAATTTCAAGTTATCTGCTTTATATACAACTTTGTAAAAATTAGATTTTCCTTCTACATCCTTAATTGTAACTTTTAATTTATACCCTGATGCCTTTACAGAAACTTCTCCTTCTGGTTTTTGAATAAATTCGTTTTTTAAGTAATCATCAAATGAAAACTCTAAATCAATTTCTTCTTTTCCACTTTCATTAAATACAATTATATTTCTTACTCTTGATTTTGCCTTAGATGGTCCTTCTTCCTTATCCCATTCTTCTGAACCTGAAAGATATTCGAGAGGCTTTGTATTTTTCTTATTTTCAACAGATTTTTCAACTATTTTATACTCTACTTCCATCCAGTCTTTATTTTTTAATTTAGATATTCCATTATCATCAAAATACTTTTCTAATTGTGTCTCTGGATTACCATAGTTGTGTATTTCATCAACTCTAGTAAAATATAATGCATTGTCTTTTAATCTCTTTTTTAATTCTTTTCCTGTTAATTCATTTAACTTCTCATCATAAAATAAACCAAAGTCTTTATACTGTTCCCTTGGAATATATCCTTTATTTAAAATATCAAGTACATCTTCATACTCAAATACTGAATTATTGTCTCCAAATAAGGCATTCTTTTTTCTCTCTAAGTCAGATTCAATTACTGACTTATCTACCTCACTAAATGAATCTCCTGTTAATTTTTTCTTTATATCTTTTTGAATAGAATCTATATGAAAAGGCATACCACCTTTTGCAAAGGATTCTGTTCCTCCTATAATACTGTCTAGTGTTGTATTATGAATAAATAATATTGCCTTATTTTCATATCCATCTTCTAGGCCAACCATATTTCTTAACCTAGTAAGAAAATCTGGTTGAACATTATCCATTGTAGAAGATATTATTAATCCTATTCCATTAAAATCTAATTGATAAGATTTATATTTTACCTCTCCATTTAAATCCTTATATTCATATTCTCTATATAAAATATTATCTTTTAGCTTCTCATACAAATTCCTAACTTGATCTTCTGTCTCAAACTGAATATTATACTTTGAACCAGGAGTTAAAGGATTTTGTTGAAAAAATTCTATTATCCTTTCAGATAAATAACTATAAAACTGATTTGACATATTGAGCATCCCCACTATCCGATTTTTTTTCTAGTAAATTTAATTTTTCGTACAATTGAACTATTTTCATCTTTGAATCCCTATCAAAGAATAGACCTCTTAGTTCAAATTCCTCAAATAATTTATTTAACTTTAATTTTTCATTATCATTTATACATATTTTAGTCATTAAAATTATATCGTCTTCCGTGATATTTAAGTTATATCCTAATTGACCTCTTCTTTTAGCAAAATTCTTTTGAACAAATCTCATAAACCAGTTCCTATAAGCTTCATTAGCTCTATACCTTGTATTAGAGTTTTCAAACTGATATCTTATCGTATCAAATAATTCATATACCGAATTAAAACCTTCTACATCATACTCTCTATCTTTAATTTTAAATTCATTCCACTTTACGTCATCAATTTGATTTTTATATAATTCAATAACAGAACTTATCTGTTTAGCTATTTCTAATCCATCTTCTTCATTAAAAATCTTAGCCAAATCCATATAATTTAATTGTTCATCAGTATCATTATGATTTAACATTTCTAATGTAACTGCATGAGAAAATAAAGAATTCAAATCATTTTTTATCTTCTCCCAACCAAATTGGTAAGCTGTTCTAGTTTTAGACGTACGTTCCCAGTCTAATGTATAATATAGAGGATCTGGCTTACTTAAGTCTGCCTTTTCAAATGCATCAAGTTTCATAACAAGCTGTGATACATAAAAAACATAGTAGTATTCTAATAGTCGTTTTAATGAATCTTTATATAATTCTTCCTTGGATATTAAAAATTTAAAATCCTTTATAAATTGATCTCGTACAAAAGGTAAGTAACATTTATATTCTCCTATAGGTATGTTCTTATCCTTTAGTTCTGGTAATGCTTTTAATACTATATTGTAAAGTATATTGTCAACATCTCTATCATAATGTAGACTTACATCTTCTTTTAAATCATCACAAAATAATACCGAGTATAAAAATAATGCTATCTTTTGGTCTGCTGAGGTTGATGACAAGTAATTAATAGTTTTTATATCAAAATCAATTAAATTTCCATTATCAATAAACATAGTTCTAACTATGCTTTTAAACGATTCTCTACTCATATCTCCTTCATATTCACCAATTTGATCAGCAACCTCTTCAATGAAAAGTTCTACTTCAAATTTGCCTTTTAATTCCTTGTTAGATATAATTCTTGAAAATGCACCTACTACTCCTGCAAACTCATTAACTAGAGTCTTTTCATTTGCTACATATGGTAGTAATTTATATCTGTTACCTTGCTTATGAGTTAAACCTTTTTTATCTTCTGAAATCTTAAAGGTTTCTTTGATTCCATTTAAATCTATATTAAAATTATTTATTTCTCCCATAGCTAAATCTCCATAAATCTATATATTTCAAATTCATCATCATATTCTAATTTGAACTTTTTATTGTTATCTCTATTTTTTTCTGTAAATATTAATTCTTTGTTTTGAGATCCTGATGATTCAATCTTATTCATAAATTCAATGAATTTTATAAATTGGTTTTTATCTTTTTTGTTAGGTCTATAACCATTACCAACTCTTATCAGCAACTCATATAACGGAAAATCTATATCTATTCCATAACTTACATTCGCCTTATCACTTTTATATTTTATTTCAATTGTTGTTAAGAATTTTTCTAATTTACTTTCATTATTAGATGGCAGATTACCCGTATCAGCCTTTAATTCTAAATATTCACTTGTCTTATATTTAATCTGGCTCTTTCCTATAAATATGTTGATAAAGTTTTTATCAGCTTCTCCGTTCCATTTTAATACTCCATCTTTTACTTCTGAATATAGATCCTTTAACCTAGGTTTATCTCCTTTATTCCAGTGATATAAATATTCAATAAAGTTATTATATACTTCATCTCTAAGATCGAATAATTCTCCTTTTCCACATAAGTAATAACTTCTAATAAATAGTTTTAACACTTCTTTTTTTGTATTTCTATTTATTTTCTCTTCCATTTTATCTTTATTTAAATTATCTAAATATCCCTTTGGATAATCTATATACTCTTTAAAAAACTCCATTATATTTGTTGAGTTATTGAATTTAATAATAAAGTCATCTACTTCTCTATTTCTAACGTTAAGAGGATCTAGTGTACTTAATGATTTAAATATAAATGATAACTCATTCTGTTCAAAAATCATATTTGGTGTTAATGAGTTTATATATTCTAAATCTTTAAGCCTACCTATTTTATCCTTAAACATTGGGTCATGTACATCTATATGTGTTCTATTTATTAATAAATCATATATAAAGTTTAATAATGCCCTTGTAGATATGATTATTTTATTTTTTATAATACATTGAACTAATAAATCTACTATTGCCTCTTGAGTTTTATGTTCAGCCATTAACTCATAATTAGCTTTTATGGGACATTTCTGATTATTTTCACATCTAATACAGTTTTTTTGATATGATTTATAGAAATCATTCATTTCTGATTTATCTGTAATTTTTTTTATTAATGATTTAATATATTCTGACTCTATCCTTTCATCTTTTAACGTATACAAGCTGTAATCACTAAAGTTAATAAATTGTATATTTCTATCTGCATCAAATTTATTATCCACAATACTTTTCTCTAATATCTTATTTTCATTTACAAATGCTTTTAGCTTTGTGAATCTTTCCCCATATTTTGAGTCAATAAAGTTATTTAACGTTCCTAAATTTATTGCTAATATTAATTTTTCATTACTAATTTCTATTTTTTTATCCGTAAAGTTTTCTAGTAAATCGTTTAGAGTATCCATTGATGTTTTATCTGGTTCTAAACTTTCTGTAGCATCATTATGCAATGTAAATTTAGCTATTATTTCTGGATATTTATTTTTAAAATATGAAATAATGTGAGACTTACCATCTCCAACACTACCACATACTAAAATTAACTGTGAATTATCCTGTTTATGCGCTTCTAAAATTATATCTTCTAATTCTCTTTGAACATTTCTATCAACATGCATATACATTTTAAAATCTGTAAATACATTTAATCCTTCAACTGCTTCTTTTGAAGACTCTTTTAACTTACTTAGTTCCTGAATCAAACATATACTTTCTGATACTTTTTCTAAATTATTACTTTCTCTTTCTTTATCATCGTTATTTTTTTCTTCTTGATTCGGTGCATCTGCATCATTTTCACAATCAACTTTTTCTGTCATGTGTTCAACTTTAATACCTTTGTTATTAATATTTAATATATTTTCTAATTTACCTATTTTTTCAATAAACTTAGACATTATAGTATTATTTTCTTTTTCATTTAAATTTACATTATGTGATGGTTTTGGACTTTTATAAATAGGTGTTTTAAAAGTATAATCTACATATGTTTCTATAAACCAACCTGTTATTTTGTAAACATTTCTATGCACTTGCAAAGCTAATAGTAATTCGTCTTCAACATCTTCATGCGCTGCTTTATTACCAATTTTTCTAATTTCATAAAAATAATCATTAATTTCTTTATCAAGTATTTCATTATATCTTAAGTTTGTTAATCTATCTGCCAAACTTAAATTATCTAGTTTTGGCATATTCTCTAATTTTGCTATGTCTTTACTTATTTGTTCAGCAAATATCCTAGCTTTTACAATCACACTGTGTGGTGACGTAAATATGGAATCATTTATCTCATTACAAAGATTATACAATTCACTATAATTTTTATTTAATAACTCGTACATGTTACTATTCACTCTCTTTTGTTCCCCCCATAAATTAATCTGTTCTCTATCTAAAATGTTAAGTAAACATAAATTATTTATATGTTTATTCTATATAGACTAATTTTCATCCTATAATAATATTATAAATTGTAATTATTTGTTTGAGATCCATTTACACGAAATAAAATATATTTTAGAAAATAGAAAATTTCCATATACTTCTAAGTACTCTAATAATTTATACACAAAGCTTAATACACTCCTATAAATATTTATATTTCGCATTTAAAGGCTTACACAAATTCGTGTACCCCTTATTTTCAATAAATAATATATCATAAGTTTCATATATTATTTGTCATTTAATGTCGATATTTTAAAGGAAATATACTCCTCTACTCACATAAAAAAATGGCCGTAACAAAAATGTAACGGCCTTAAAAAAAATATATGATTTTATATATATCAATACATCTCCCCAAAGTTCTAGCTTTCAAGGAAATCTTTTAATTTTTTAAACTCAAATACGTATTTTTCTTTTACTAATTTCACAATATTAAGAGCTGTAGTTTCATCATACATGTGAGATGTTCTGTTTCTATGTAACATCATTTCTATCCATATATCTCCATCACTTATTAATTTATGTTTAAATGCACATCTTATAGTACTTCTTGGTCTAAAACCCCTTATAATTGCCATAGCTCCTTCAAATCATTGATTATCTGCATAGCTCTCACACTTTCATCACTATTATGGTTTTTATCAGGATGAAAATTTCTAGCCAAAGTCTTATACATTTTTTTCAATATTTTCTTATCATCTTCACCGTAATCGGAATTATTCATTGAGCTGTCTTTGTAGTTACTACCACATTTTTCTTGGTAGCTACTTTTCTTAGAATTGTCTTTGTAGTTACTATAATTTTTTCTTTGGTAACTACCTGTAAAGTAATCTTGTTTTGCATAGATCTGCTTTATTTTCTTTAGGTTTTCTGCATTTCTCAAATTTAGAAATACGTCGTAGCAATAATCAAAATTTCCTGCTCCGTATTTATCTTCAAACTCTGTCTTAGCTTTTCTGTATTTTCGCAAAATTTCCTCCACCTCCATAGAACACTTATACTCCTCAGTATCTTTGTATTCCTGGTTTATTTTTTCTTGCAGAGGGTTTAATTTGCAACATACCAAGCTATAAATTTCCTCACCTGTCATGTTTAATTCTTGGGATAAATTATTTATTTTATCCACCACAAAATCGTAGTACCCATAATCTACGAAATCGTAATACCCAATGGTGCAAATGCTATATTGTCTCTTTTTCACCTTGTTGTTTTCCCTGTAGCTGCTGTGCAATGTGACTTTGTATGCTGTTTTCACTGATCGTTGAAATTTTTCCTGGGAATGAGTGTAGGAGTAAAATTCCTGGTTATTGATTTTACAAGCATTCACTACTAATCCCTTGCTCTTCCCTTTGCTGGAAGCTTTTCTCTCAAGTTCTTGAACAACACAATACAATTCATCACATCCTTTGGGTTTATTTTAATTTCTTTGGGGCAACATATTCGGTGCTCCTCAAGTTGGAAAAATAACTATTTAGCCTTTTCCATGTATCAACGGCATTTTGGAATAATTATCCAAAATTCAAATTTTATTTTTAAGTTAATTATAATCAACTTTTTCAAAAAGTCTATTAATTTTTCATAATTTTTTAAAATTAATCACATACTCGCCTGGAGAATCTTTTTTAGCTAAAATCTGTGTCTGTATCTAATTCTATATCTTACTCTTACTCTTACTCTATATCTATATCTATATCTAGCGTTACATTTTTGCTTCATATTTATTACATAGGGTTACATGGTGTTTCAAAAATGTTACATAGCGTTTCATCATGTTACAAAAACATAAATAGAATTTTTTCCATGAGTTAGCTCATTTATATTTTTTAAGCATAAATAAAAAATTTACATTATTAATATAGTATTTTAAATTTTTATGATTTATTAATATTTTTTTCTCCATTATTTTTCCACATTTTTTTTATCACTTTTCAACTAAAAAAGGCCATCATAAAAATGTGACGACCTTAAAAATATCCTAAACTTTATTCTACTTCCATACTCTTTTTGCACCTATTAATTCCTGAACATAACCATATAAAGAAACAGGTGACATTACTATTTGGTAGAAAAGTATAAATATAAAGAATCCTAGAGTATTTTTTCTTACTTTAAGATTTAAGTTTTTAAATACAACGTGAGCTTGGTAATAATATAAAATATAAAAACTAACCAATGTTAAAGGAAATACCAATAACATCATCGGTCCTACTATATAATATTTTTGGTAGAACACTGCTAATATTACCCCTGGTATCCAGAAGAATGTATAGCTAAGATCCATATATGGTATAAACAAATCTATGCCTGTCAAAAACTTATAATATATAGAAGGTTGTTGCCATGGTTTTACTTCTCTCAACCCTTCTATCATACCCCTTGCCCAACGAGAACGTTGCTTGGCAAAGTGAGATAGTTTTGTCGGAACGTCTGTAAATGCCACTGCATGAGGTTCAAAATAAACCCTATAACCTTGTTTTAATATTTTCCAAGTTAAAACAATATCTTCTCCTATTGCATCAGACCAACCATCTACATTTTGTACTACAGATGTTTTGTATAATGAAAATGCACCTTGGGCAACTAGTGTCCCTTGGTACAATCCTTGCATTCTCTTAATAGATGCAATACTTAAAAAATAGTCCCATTCTTGTATTTTTGCTAGCAAATTTTCTCTACTATTTCTTACTAACATGGAACCTGCAACGGCGCAAACATCATTTGGTGCTGAATTAGCTCTAGAAATCAAGTAGTTTACTGCCTTATTATGAATAAGAGTATCTGCATCAAGTGTAATTACATACTTAGTTTTTACATATTTTAATCCATGATTTAGAGCGTTGAACTTTCCTGGAGTATTTTCATGCAACAATAAAACATCCATGTTCATCTCTTTCTTTGCTCTTTCCACTTCAGCACATGTGTTATCATTGGAATTATTGTTTATTACTATGGTATGAATTTTACCCTTGTATTCTTGATTTTTTATATATTTCAATGTGTTAAAAATTCCAGTCTCTTCATTGTAGGCAGCTACCAAAATAGTTACTTCATCTTCAGGATAAGTTACCTTAAACTTAGGCTGTTTATCTAAGAGTAAGCTTGATACTAAAAATGCATTCATAAATCCTGGTATATAGGCTATTCCTGCTATAATAAATACTGCTAAAAAAACTGAGGAAGTTACCTCAGATAAGTCCAAAATCCATTGTCTAGATACATAGTAGGAAAAAATTACCCATAATATACTTATGACTAAACTTATAATAAATTTATATTTAATAGGTATATATAATCTTGTTTTAGTTGACTCTTCGTCTTTTTTTTCATCTTCTTTAACTATTTCCGAGAGCTTAATATTATTTTCCATGTTATATTAATTTCCCCCTTATGTCTAAATTAACTATACAATAATAACATATAATTTTTAGTATTTATAATGTATCTTTTACCAGTAAAAAAGACACTTCTGAGCCTTTATATTGATTTTAGATATTGTCGTAACCATCTACTACCACATCTATTTTACCTGTTTCAGGAGAAATTACTAATCCATGTATAATAATGTCGTCTGGCACTAAAGGATGATTTTTAATAAGACTTACACTATCTTCTATAGACTGTTCCACTGATTCAAATCCATGCAACCATCCCTTCACATTTATTCCTGCATTTGAAAGTGTGTCTATAGTTTCACTAGGTATACCTCTATCTAATACTTTATTTAATAAATCATCTGTGTCTAAATTACACATACCACATCCATGGTGGCCTACTACCAATACCTCTTCCACATCAAATTCGTATATAGCTACTACTATACTTCTCATAATACTTCCAAATGGATGCATTATTGCTGCTCCAGCATTTTTCACTATTTTTGCATCTCCATTTCTAAGATTCATGGACTTTGGTAACAAATCTGTCAATCTAGTGTCCATACATGATAGTATTACAACCTTTTTATCAGGTCTACTTGAAGTTTCATATTGTTTATATTCTTTGTTTTCCACAAATTTTTCATTGTATTTCAATATTTCATCTAACTTTCCACGACTTGTTATCATAATATTATCCTCCTATGGAATACATCTTGCCTATGCTTTTTATTGTTAACTCTGGAGCTCTTTTTAAAGGACAAGATTTACATTCATAATTATATAATTTTCGTAATATTATAGCTTATATTCTGCTGTTTTTCTACAATTAAACAAATAATATAATTTCCTTGTAATATAAAAAGGCATTACAAATTGTAATACCCTTACATCATACATATTAATCTTCAAAAACAGTATTTTCTGTTTTCCATTGTAACATTTTTATATAAAGCCAGAATCCATATATTCCTAAAGTAATAATAGTAAGTATTAACCATTTTATATAATGTAAAAATAAACTTCCTCCACTACCTATGAATTTAAGTCTTCTTCCTTCAATCACTGTGTGTTTAGCTTCCCATCTGTACTTTATGCACATAGCCCAAGGTGTAGCTATTCCAAGTGTAAAGAATGTTACAGCCCATGCTAATATATTAACTCCTATAAGGCCTAGAAGTCCGCCTTCAAATCTTGATCTCATGTTCTCTCTCCTATAATTAATTTTTCAGTTTTAACTAATATATTTTATCATAAGAAGAAATTAAGTAAATAATTATTTTTAATAAAAAAGAGAATCAAAAGATTCTCTTTTTCAAAGTTATATTTGCTCATATGATCCATAAACTAAGATTTCCTTATTCTCTATCATAAGCTTTCCACCCGCAACAACAGTATCTATATCTAAGTTTTCATCTAATAATAATAAGTCTGCATCAGATCCTTCTTCAACACATCCTTTTCTAGGATAAACTTCAAGCCCCTTTGCCACATTAGAAGTGACATAAGTTAGGGCATCTTCTATATTGAATTTTAACTCGTTAACCATAGATTTAAACTCTTTGTGTAAGCTAGAAACACTAGAAACTCCCATCTTTACAAGATTTCCTGCTTCATCATATCTTGACCAACTTCCATATCCATCAGAACTTATTGTTATGTTTTCCCTTGGTACATTTTTATCCAATGCCATTTTTATGCATTTTCCTGGAGTAAAGTGGTCTTTTATTCCACAAGTTAAATCAATTTTTCCTCCTGCTTTTGCATAATCAAAAGCTTCTTCTAACAATTCTTCTCTTCTGTTTACATGAGTAGGTCTTATGGTTTTCATTGGAATTTCCGTTTCTTCTAAAATTTCTCTCACTTGTTGAAGACCTTTTTTTCCATCTCCCATATGAAGTACTACTATGCCTGCTTTTCCACTTAACATCCCTGCAACTCTAGCATCAGAAGCTACTCTTTGTAACTCCAAGTTACTTACATTTGGTGCTCTATGGTCTGATAGAGCTAATTTTACTCCTATTATTTCATCTATAAAACATATATCTTTTTTTACAGAACCTGTAATTGTTACAGAGGGGTATTCATAAGAACCTGTGTGAGCAAAAACTGTTATTCCTTCTTCCTTTAATGCCTTTGCTTTTGATACTAAGTTTTCAACACTTCTAGTAGTTCCATCTGTTCCCAAAAGCCCTACTACTGTTGTTATTCCACCACTAGTTAGTTTGCTTAAAGTTATTTCTGGTGCTCTAGTTTTAAAACTACCTTCACCACCTCCACCAGTTATATGAACATGTTGATCTATAAAACCTGGTGTAAGTTTTTTTCCACTACCATCTATTATTTTTATTTTTTCATTTTCAAAATTTATATTATCTTCTATTAAAGAGATTTTTCCACCACTTACAAAAACGTCTTTTTTTCCCTTATACTCTGGTGAATATAATTCCACATTTTTTATTAATATCATAAATTTTATACTCCTTATTTAAACAACATTCTTATCGTCTTTAGTTTCATTTTTGTCTAATTTAGCTATACCAAATCCTGTAATAGCAAATATAATTGCAAATACTATTCCTGAGTAGTTAAGTATTGCCCATGGTAAGTATTGTAGTGTATCTACTCCCAGGGTTGCAGTCATATATGCCCCTGCTGCTGACCATGGTATTAGCGGAACTAAAACTGTTCCTGAATCTTCTAGTGTTCTAGATAGGTTTTTAGGATGTAGATTTTTCTTAGGATAAACATCTTTAAATAACTCCCCTGGCACAAGTATTGATAAATATGAACTACCTGTTACAAAGGCAACTGTAAAACATGATACTATTGTAGATATTATTATTCCTGCTGTTGATTTTACTTTTGACATTAATAAATCTAAAACCACATCTAACATTCCAGAAACGCTCACTATTCCTGCAAATCCCATAGCACAGAATATAAGAACTGTAGTGCTTGTTACTGATGCAACTCCACCTCTGTTTATAAGTTTAATAACTTCTTCTGTAGCAGTACCTGTAAATCCAGTCATTGTTATATCAAATCCTGATATTAAAGATGTAAAACCATCTACTATATTAAATCCTTGCACTGCTGCTCCTAAAACTATTGTTAATAAACTTGTTCCTAACATTGTAGGTATTGTTGGCCATTTTTTTACTGAGCCTAAAATTACTAATACAAATGGTAAAAGTAATACTATGTTAAAGTTAAACATTGTGTCTAACTGATCCATCATTAATTGAACTGATTCAGGTCTTACTAAATCACCTGATGCGCTAAACCCAACAAATAAATATACAATCATTGCTAATAATGCAGCTGGAACAGTTGTGTAAAGCATGTGTTTTATATGTTCGTATAACTCACTTCCTGCAGCCATAGGCGCTAAGTTTGTTGTATCTGAAAGTGGTGATAATTTATCTCCAAAGAAGGCTCCTGAAACTACAGCTCCTGCTGTTGCTGATAAAGATATTCCCAGTCCTCCTGCAATTCCCATCATTGCCACTCCTATAGTACCAGCTGCACCCCAAGATGTACCTGTTACTATTGCAAGTATTGCTGATGATAAAAATGCTGTAACTAATATAAACTTAGGATTTATCATTTGAACTCCGTAATATATTATCATTGGAACTGCTCCAGAGAACATTAATGCTCCTATTAATAGACCCACACTCCATAAAATCAATGTGGCTGGAAGTGCACTTGCTATTTTTTCAACTATTGCCTTTTGCATATCGTCCCATTTGTATCCCAATTTAAGGGCTATTATTCCTGCAATAAATGCTGAACATATTATTATAGGTTCTGCCTTTATTTTAAAAACCCCATAACCTAATGCTAATGCCACCACCATAAAAATTATTGGTGTCAATGCTTGAGCCAAAGTTGGTTTTTTCTTTTGCATCTCTTTCATAATTAATTCACCTTCTCCATAAATATTTAAAATTTAATTAAATTCACTATTATATAAGGTTAGCAATTATCGTGCCAAGTTTTTCATTCCTAGAAAACCTTCTTTCTACTTTAAAACATAAGGTGTGTAGAATTTTCTGAATTTTTATTTAAGGTTATATTATGTTTATTACTTTAATATTAAATATGTCTTATTATAATATTAAAAAGAAAAAGGGATAGTTTTGAAAGCAACCATCCCTTTTTATCCCTTTTATTCTTTTTATTATCCCTTTTCTACAATTTCCAATCCCTTTTTTAATATTTTTGTACCTTTTAATCCTTTATTAATTTCTATATATTCTTGATTTTTTAGTTTAGTCATTATAGTTCTGATTTTTCCTTCACCTAAATAAATACCTTCTTCTTTCGACAATAAAGATAATGTTCTTCTACCAATTCCTTCATACTTATGGATTTTTTCCAATACCCACTTTTCTTTTTCATTTAATAATTCTTCTTCTTTTATTTCAGCAAGTAAATCACTAGAATCACAATTTTCAATAATATACTTAGGCAAATATGTGCTATCTATTTTTATTTTATTTTCCTTTATAGTGGATACATACTCTACCACATTAACAAGCTCTCTTATATTTCCAGGCCAATTATATTTAATTAATATTTCAATAGCTTCTTTTGTAAAAAATTCTTCTAAATTTTCCTCATTAGTAATTTTAAACAAATAATATTGTAGTAATAATTTTATATCTGTTCTTCTCTCTCTCAAAGGTATAGAATACATTGGCATAACATTTAATCTATAGTATAAGTCTTCTCTAAAATTTTTAAGTTTCACTTCGTGCAACAGCTCTTTATTTGTTGCTGCTATAACTCTAATGTCTATTGGAATAGTTTCCGTACTACCAACAGGAGTTATCTCCCTTTCTTGAAGTACTCTAAGCAACCTAGACTGTAAATATAAAGATGCGTCTCCTATTTCATCTAAAAATATGGTTCCTTTGTGTGCCTTTTTAAATAAACCTTCTTTTCCACCTTTTCTAGCTCCAGTAAAGGCTCCATCTTCATATCCAAAAAGTTCACTTTCTATTAGATTTTCTGGTATTGCAGCAAAATTTATGGCAATAAAAGGATAGTCACATCTTTCAGATTCATTGTGTATAGCTTGTGCTAGTACCTCTTTTCCTGTACCTGTTTCCCCTTGGATTAATACAGTTGAGTTTGTTTTTGCTACTTTTTTAGCCAGTTTAATATTTTTCACTATGGAGCTACAATTACCTACCATATCTTCAAAAGTATACTTTGCTTGATTTTCTCTTATTTTTTCTCTTCTTCTTACTTCCTCATCAATTTTATGAATATGTTTAACTTCATTAAGAATAATCATATTACCTGTGTATATGTTATTATCTTCTATTTTTTCTTTTGAAACTAAAATTTCCTTGTTGTTTATATTAATAATATCTTCTTTTAATGATGGAAAAGTTTCATAAATATCCTTAGATAACACGTGATTTTTCTTAACACCTAATAATCTTAAGGCTTCTTCATTTAAAACAACAACTTTGTTTTTTATATTAGTATAAATAATTCCGTTCTTTTGATTATCTAGTAAATTAGTTAATAAATCTTTTAACCTAGTTGATTCTTGAGATTTTTTTATATATTTTGTTGATACATTTATCATATCTCTATAAAAATAAGATGACACCATGCTTCCATATTTGTCCATGCAGTTTAATCTTATTAATATTTCAATTAATGTGGATACATCTAGATGTCTTGATTTTATATCTATGATATTAGAGACTTCGTCAGGTACTAAATGAGCTTCACCAGGTGTTATTGCAATTTCTAAATTTTTATAAGACTTAATTCCTGGGTAATATTGGTGATAATTTATATGATTAAGTCCCTGACTCTTTAACTGTCTAATAACTTCTTCACAAGAACTCTTTGCATCATTTACTAAAAGTACATCTGTCCCTCTAGGAATACTTAAAATTTCATCAATATAATCATGCTTTATTACTCTTTTTGAAACTATATAATTTATATTGTCATTAAGTATATGATCACAAATATCTTTTACTTCTTCACCAGAAAAAATCAATAAATCACAATCTAAGTATTTTTCTTTATAGTTATTTAAATTTAAACATTCTATATAAAATTCTTTTTCAAATATTATTTCTAACTGCTGCTTTATACTAAATCCAGTATACTCACTCATTGATATTATATAAATTTTTTTCATAATGTCCCCCAAATTTATATGGTAACTTCCTATTATATATGTTTAAGTATAACATTTTTAGATTTTATGACAAATATGAAATTCCTAGTAATAAAAAAGAGCTACCCAAATCATAAGGTAACTCTATTTACAATTTAGCACAAAACAATTACCAAATAGCCACATGACCATCACATCTTTTTTCTGTGGCGCAAACATAAGACCCAGCTTCAATATTTTTTAATATAATCTGTCCCTTACCCATATTTGTGAAGTCTTCCATAACTTTAATATGATGACCTTTTTCCATAAGTCCTTGTACAATTGCTTCATTCATATCACTTTCAACTTCAATGTCTTTGTTTTTAATCCATTGCCAACGAGGCGCATCTAATGCTTCTTGAGGATTCATATTAAAATCAATCAAATTAGTAAGAACTTGCAACTGTCCTTGAGGTTGCATAAATGCACCCATTACACCAAATGCCCCTACAGCTTCATTATCCTTGCATAAAAATCCTGGTATAATTGTGTGGTATGGCTTTTTAAATGGTTTTACCACATTAACATGATTTTTATCTAAACTAAAGTTGTTTCCCCTATTATGAAGGGCTATTCCTGTACTTGGAACTACTAATCCTGATCCAAATTCTGTGTAATTGCTTTGTATGTATGACACCATATTTCCATCTTTGTCACCGCTACACAAATATACTGTTCCTGGTGAATAAGGATCTCCACATATAGGTTCAATAGCCTTATCTCCTATTAAGCTTCTTCTTTTCTTTGCATAATCTTCATTTAGTAATTCTTCAACCTTTACTTCCATTTCTTTTATATCTGTTACATAAGTTTTGCTATCAGCAAAGGCAAGTTTTAAACTTTCTATAATTTTATGGTAATTATCTACATGTTCTTTATCACTATGCAAATTAAGCCCCTTTAATATATTTAAAGCCATAAGCACTGTTATTCCATGACCATTTGGTGGTATTTCAAAAACCTCATATCCTTTGTACTCTGTGCTAATTGGCTCCATCCACTGAGGATAAAATTTCTCCAGATCACTTTTTCTAATAAATCCATTGTACTTTCTAGAGAACTCATCTATTTCATCTGCCAAACTTCCTCTATAGAAACTTTCACCGTTGCTTCTTCCTATTTCCTCAAGAGTTTCTGCCATGTCTTCACACCTGAAAATTTCTCCAGCCTTAGGAGCTCTTCCTAATTTACCAAAAGTTTCAAACCAGTACTTATACTCTTCCCCCTGTAAGTTTTCTTCGTATTCATCATAAACTTTCTGCCATAAATTTGATACAGTTTGTCCCACAGCATAGCCATTTCTAGCATATTCTATGGCACTTTTCAAACATTCTAATAAACTTAACTTTCCGTATTTTTCATTAAGTTCTCCCCATGCAGCAGGTATTCCAGGAACTGTCACAGCACCAAATCCATACTTAGGCATAGATTCCATCCCCTCATATTCTTCCAACTTCATTTTCTCCGGTGCAAATCCGCTGGAATTTAATCCATAAAGCTTCTTTTCTTCTTCTATCCATACTAATGCATAAGCATCCCCACCAATTCCACATCCTGTAGGCTCAACAACAGTAAGACAAGCTGCCGTAGCTATGGCTGCATCTACTGCATTGCCACCCTTTTTCAAAATTTCCAAACCAGCCTGAGCTGCAATTGGCGTTGATGTTGCCACTGCTCCATTTTTTCCATAAACTATATTTCTTATGGAATTATATTTATTATTAATTGAAGTTAAATTCATATTTTTCCCCCCCAGTTATAATATTAATTTACTACATATATATATTGTATATTATATAACAATGAACTATATGGTTTTATCCTTAAATTGACTGTTGACAATCTTTTTAAATAAACTATAATGAAGTTAAAAGTAAATATTTGCTAGGGGTGCCTTTATTGGCTGAGAGGTTTTGCCGACCCTTGTACCTGATCTGGATAATACCAGCGTAGGAAAGCTATATACTTTATTTCTCATAAAGAGTATCAGGGATTAAATTTGATTATATATGCTATGCCTACGGGTATAGCATTTTTTTATGTATTTATATATGTAATTATAAAAAGGAGGAATAATAATGGTTATAGCAGACGTGGCAGTAATGCCTCTTAGACCTTATACAGGTGAGGAGGAAATGTACAAAGTAGTAGATGCTTGCATCGAAAAAGTAAAGGAAAGTGGTCTTAAGTATGAAATCGGTGCCATGAGTACAACATTTGAAGGGGAATTTGATGAAGTTTTTGATTTAATAAAAGTAATGCACAAAATACCCTTTCAACTAGGATGTGAAAGAGTCATCACAGTTGCTAGGGTTGACGAGAAAGCTGGAGGCCTAACAATTGAGAACAAACTTAGAAATCACAGATAAGATTAAAAATTATATTTATCCACTTATAACGTTTGTAAGTATTTTATTATTATGGCAGTTTATTGTGGTAAGTAATGATATACCTCAATATATTATGCCTGCACCAAGCAAAATAATAAAAGTTTTTAGCACAGATTTTGCAAACTTGCAAATGCATGCTTTAGTTACTTTAAATGAATCTGTTTTAGGATTTATTTATTCCATATTATTGGCATTAGCAATAGGTACAATTATGGACTTTGTTCCATTTATAAAGAAATGTTTCTATCCTATAATGCTAGTATCTCAAATGATACCAACAATAACCATAGCTCCACTACTTATAATATGGTTTGGATTTGATTCATTACCAAAAATAATCATGGTAATGACTACTTGTTTCTTCCCCATATTAATAAATTTTGTGGATGGTATGGAAAATATAGATAAAGACTATATAAATTTATTCAAAACTATGGATGCCAGCAAACTAAATACATTTATTCATTTAAAACTTCCCATGTCTTTGGAAAGCTTATTTACAGGCTTAAAAATTTCAGCTACTTATGCCTTTGTTGCTGCAACAGTTGCTGAGTGGCTTGGTGGAAGTGTAGGGCTTGGTGTTTATATGGTAAGAGCAAAAAGTGCATATGCTTTGGACAAAGTATTTGCATCTACAATTTTAGTAATAATCTTTAGTTTAATATTTGTAATGGGTATAAATATTTTGAAGAAAATAATATTAAAACACAAGTACAAAGGAGAATAAAATGAAGTTTAAAAAAAGCATATCATTAATGACAGCTGCACTACTTACTATAGGTTTAGTGACAGGTTGCTCAAAGAAAAGTACTGAAAAAAAAGAAGGAAACTCAGATTTACAAAAGGTTACTGTAGTTCTTGACTGGACTCCAAATACTAACCATACAGGATTATATGTTGCTTTAGATAAAGGATATTACAAAGAACAAGGTTTAGATGTGGAAATAATTCAACCATCTGATGGTACTGCTACTACTATAGTTGCCACAGGAAAAGCTGATTTTGGTGTAAGTTATCAAGAAGATGTTACTTATGCAAAAACTAGTGAAGACCCACTTCCAATAAAATCTATAGCTACAATTATTCAACACAATACTTCTGGGTTTGCATCTCCAGCAAACAAAAAAATTAAAACTGTAAAAGATTTTGAAAACAAAACTTACGGTGGATGGGGATCAGAATCAGAAAAAGCTACTTTAAATGCAATTATGACTAACAACGGTGCTGATTTTAGCAAAATCAAAATAGTAGATATAGGAAAAGATGATTTCTTCACAGCTACTAAAGGTGACATAGATATAGCTAATATTTTCGAAGGTTGGACAGGTGTAGAGGCAAAGCTTCGTGGGGAAGATATAAACTTTGTAGCTACTAAGGATTTAGACAAAAGATTAGACTACTATACTCCTCTTTTAATAACTAGTGAAAAAATAATAAATGAAAATCCAGACCTTGCTAAGAAGTTTTTAGCTGCAACAAGCAAAGGATACCAAGATTGTGTTAAAAATCCTGAAGAAAGTGCAAAAATATTATTAAAACATGCTCCTGAAATAAACGAAGACTTAGCTATTGAAAGTCAAAAGTATTTAGCTGATAAATATATAGATGACGCTTCTAAATGGGGCGAAATGAAAGATAGTGTTTGGAATAATTACACTGATTTCATGAAAGAATATAAATTAATAAACAAGGATATGAAAGCAAGTGATGCATATACAAATGAATTCTTACCAAACTAATAAAAAAATTATTATTAGTAATTTATCAAAAAAATACAAAGATAAGCTTATTTTAAAAGATATTGATTTACATGTTTATGATGAAGAGATTGTTTCCATTATAGGTCCTAGTGGTTGTGGTAAAAGTACTATTTTCAACATACTTTCCAACTTAACAACTAGTGATTCTGGTGAAGTAGATATTAATGGTCGTTTCAGCTATATGTACCAAAAAGATCTTCTACTCCCTTACAAAAACATAATGGATAATGTTTCTCTTCCCTTAATCTTAAAAGGTGAAAAAAAGAAAAAAAGTCAAGAAACAGTTAAACCTTACTTCTCCACTTTTGGTTTAGAAGGTTACGAAAATAAATATCCTCATGAACTTTCTGGTGGTATGAGGC
The DNA here is from genome assembly GCF_036812735.1 of Terrisporobacter glycolicus ATCC 14880 = DSM 1288. Lineage (NCBI taxonomy): Bacteria > Bacillati > Bacillota > Clostridia > Peptostreptococcales > Peptostreptococcaceae > Terrisporobacter > Terrisporobacter glycolicus. The sequence continues at coordinate 3,463,213 of NZ_CP117523.1, forward strand.
AAAGGGTGAACTTTATGAGAACCTTTGTTAATTCCAGCGATATTATGCTTTTAGATGAACCTTTTGGAGCATTAGATTCCATTACAAGAGCTTCCATGCAAAATTGGCTACTGGACATAAAGAAGGAAATTAAGTCTACCATATTGCTTATTACTCACGATATTGACGAGGCAATAATTTTGTCAGACAGAATTTATATTTTATCAAATAAACCTGCTGTAGTTAATAAAGAAGTTTTTGTAGACAAACGTATCTACAGTAAAGATAATCTAGAAAACATAGCTAAACTTAAGAAAGAAATCTTAGGTTATTTATAAATGTATATAGATTTTCACAGTCATATAGATTTCTACAAAGACCATGAATTGCAAAAGGTTTATGATGATATAAATAAAAACAATATAAAAGTAATCTCCTGTGCTATGGATGAAAAAAGCTATAAGAAAAATCTTGGCTTTTCTAAAGTTTGTTCCAATATTATACCTACTTTTGGTATACATCCTTGGAAAGTTACTAATGTAGTCACCAACCTAGATATCTATGATAACTACATAAAAAGTAGCAAAATCATAGGTGAAGTCGGTCTGGATTTTCACTGGGTGGAGGATAAGTCAACTTATGAGCCTCAGGTTGAAGTTTTTAAACATTTTGTAAAAAAATCTAAAACTTATGATAAATTCTTAAACATCCATACTAAAGGTGCAGAAGAATTAATTTATAATATTTTACATGAAGAAAATATGTTGGAAAAATCCATAATTCACTGGTATAGCGGAGATTTATCTACCTTAAATAAATTTATAGATGCTAAATCTTATTTCACTTTAAGCGTAGATATAAATACTTCACAAAAAAGCCAAGAAATTGCCAGGCTAGTCCCTGTTGATCTTATTCTAGCAGAAACAGATGGTCCTACTGCTTTGGAATGGGTTACTGGAGTTTATGGTATGCCTAGTGAGATTATCAATGTATACGATGGCATATGTAATACAAAAGATATCTCTATGGATGAATTAAAACATCATATTGAACACAATTACAATATTATATTTAAGTAGATTAATGTTTATATAAAAATAAAGTATGTAAGTTGATTAAAACTATCAACTTGCATACTTTTTTAATATTTGTATTTGTTTATTGTCTTAGAATTATATATTTTAATATTCTTTAGACTTTATATTTCTTTTAAAAGTGTAATAAGTACCTGCAAAATAGCACACATATATGAATATCATTAAAATCATGGCTATTACAATGTTAATTACAAAGGCTTTATCACCTATATAAGAATTAATTATTTCCGAATTTAAAATATAATAATTAGATATAAATATTACAAAACCAATTAAAGCTATAAATATGGGAATTACAAAATATATGGATATTTGTTTTAAAATTATTTTATTAATATCATCCTCTTCCACTCCCAACTTTTTAAGTACATTGAACCTACTTCTATGTTCTATAGAGTCAGAAAGTTGCTGAAGAGCAAGGACTGTTAAACTAATCATAAGTAAAACTGTGCCTAAATATATTCCTAAAATCCTCATGGCTAAAGTTGAATTTAATATATTATTAGTTTCAAAAGCTCTCACTCTAGTTTCAATTAAATATTCACTTATATCTCCATTTTTATTATTATATTTTTTAGTTAAATTCTCATTATTACTTTTAAACCAATCGTATATATATTTACCTTTAAACTCTATGATTTTCTCAAAATCTACTTCCTTCTTTGTATTAACTAATAAATTAGTACTTGCAAGAGTTAGATTTTCACATAACTTGTCTGGCAATACTATAATGTGATCTGAGTAAATATTATAAATTCCCTCTCCAATAGATTCAGTATAATATCCAGTGTCACTGATATTTAAATTTTTTCCATCTATATTTATAATTGAATTTTCTTTTATGGATTTTTTTATATCATCTTCCTTTATGATTTTTTGCCACTGAGTAGTAAATTCATTATCTCTTAGCTTAATTTCCTTATAACCTAACATACTTCTTAGTTTATTAAAATCACTTAATTTCACTACAACTATAGGTATATTGTCTACATCTCTTATATAAAAATCTTCTTTATTCAAAAAGTATTTTTCCACCTGACAGTACTCTTCAACACCATAATCATTGTCGTTTAAATATTTTATAACTTCCTCATAATTTATTTTAGGTATGTCCTTAATATCCTCTAAACTTGTGTTTTCACCAAATCTATAGCTATACTCATTTCTCACATCTATATCAAAAGGTACTCTATAATCCAAATAACCTAAACTCCATTGACTCATTACAAGAGTTAACATAAAACTAATGGCTGCTCCTAGAAATGTTATACAAATGGTAGCCATTAATATTGGCGCTGTTTTTATTTTTGATACTATTGCTCCTATTAAAAAAAGATTTGTATTTTCGTATTTAAAATTAATACATCTCTCTTTTATAAAAATTATGATATATGCTATAGAGTAAAACAGTAAGTATGTAGCTACTATAAAACTTGCTAAGGATATCACTTGAAAAATAAATCCATTTCTATAATCCACAGCTGAGTAGCCATTATTGTTAATAAGTTTATAAGTACAGTATCCTCCCACACTATATAAAATTACTGACAATCCAAAAACTATTGCATAAAACTTACCACTTCTTTTAAATTGAAACTCTGTTTTCTTCTCCACATTCATCATATTAATCAGCTTTAATTTTTTTAAAACTCTAATATTATAAACTCCAATTATACAAAACATGGATATGAAAAATATAAAAGTTATAACAACAGTATCCATATACAGCCTAAAGTTAAATACTACTTCTTGTTTTGCTGTAGTTAAAACTATGGCAGTTACTACTTGTGAAAACAGAGTCCCTATACATATTCCACACATTATAGCCATTACACCAACTATTAATGTTTCAATAAAAAACATTAAAGCCACACTTTTTTGTTCACTGCCAAGTAATATATATGTAGCAAATTCTCTTTGTCTTCTTTTCATCATATATTTATTTACATAACCAACTAGAATTATTAATACTCCTGTTATTACATAAGTTGAATATTTTAATATTGCTTTTAAAACCTCAAATTTATAGGACTTCTCTGTTATAAGTTCATAGCTTGAACTTGATAAAGACATAAAAGCATAAAATAAACTTACACATATGGTTATAGTTATAAAATATATTAAGTAGTCTTTAATTGATTTCTTTGCATTTTCCAGTGCTAATTTAACGTACATCCCTAACGTCACCACCTAACAATGCAACCACATCTAATATTTGATTGAAAAATTGCTTACGAGTATTTTTACCTTTTATTAGCTCAGTAAAAATCTTTCCATCATTAATAAATAAAATCCTATCACAATAGCTTGCTGTAAATGAATCATGAGTTACCATTAATATTGTAGCTCCTAATTCTTTATTCATGTTCGAAATCATCTCTATAAGCATTTGTGCCGACCTGGAATCTAGTGCACCTGTTGGCTCATCAGCTAAAATAATCTTTGGATTTGTTATTAATGCTCTTGCACAAGCAGTTCTTTGTTTTTGCCCACCAGACACTTCATAAGGATATTTTGAAAGTAAATCTTCAATACCCAACTCTTTTGCCACATTTAGAACTTTTTCATCTATCTCTGTTTTTTTAGTCCTATTAATTGTAAGGGCCAGTGCAATATTCTCATGTATAGTTAAAGTATCTAATAAGTTAAAATCTTGAAAAATAAATCCTAAATTTTCTCTTCTAAACTTTGCTATATTCTTTGGAGTTATTTCTGTTAGATCTTGCTTATCTAAATAAATATGACCAGAGCTAACTTCATCTATAGTAGCAATGGTATTTAACAATGTTGTCTTTCCGGAACCAGATGGTCCCATAACCCCTATAAATTCTCCCCTTTCCACGTTAAAGCTTATATCATCTATTGCCTTAACTATATTTCCTTTATTACCATAATATTTTTCTATGTTTTCTATTTTTAGTATTTCACTCATCAATATCACCTCCCCTTTATCTTACCTTATTTTGTTATTAGTTGATTCGATGTAATGTTACTTTAACGTTACGATGTTGTCACCTAATGCTCTATGGCATAAAAAAAGGAACTTAAATAAGATCCTTTTTTTCAAATTTACAAAAGCTTCCCTTTGGAAAGGTAATAATAACTTTTGTATATTTATTTTCTTCAGAATTTATGCATATTAATAGTCCCAGCTTATCACATAGTTTCTTACATAAATATAATCCAATTCCTGTTGATTTACTATTTACTCGTCCTTTATTACCTGTAAATCCTTTTTCAAATACACGATTTATTTCATCATCTGGTATTCCTATACCATTATCTTCTATAATTAGTTGGGTTCCATTTTTAATATCCTCTGCGTATATTTTTATAATTGGCGATTCATTTTTTCTGTATTTTGCAGAGTTAACTAGGATTTGATTTATTATAAACTCTAACCATTTACTGTCACAATAAATATTCTTATTTATATCTTTAGTTTCAATATCTATACTATTTAATATCAATAGTTGCTTATTTTTTATAATAACCCTATTTACACATTCCTCTAAAGATATTTCTTTAATAAGGTAATCTTTTTCCACATCTTCACTTCTTGCATAAAACAAAGCTTGCTCAACATAAGCATCTATATTTTCTAACTGTTGTAGTACAGCCCTAGAGGTAGAGGTTTTGTTGTTTTCTTCTATTAATTTAATGGATGATATGGGCGTTTTAACTTCATGTATCCACTGCTCTATGTATTCTTTATAATCTTTACGTTGTTTTTGTATTTTATTAATTTCTTCCCTCATAGACTTGCTAGATTTTTTTAATAAATAATAATAGGGAACAGCATCCACATATGGAGGTATATCTATAATCTCACTAATTAAATATTTCTTATCTAGATTTTCTGTTGATTTTAGAACTTCATTAAAATAAACATTTCTCTCTTTATATTCAAAAGTAAAAAACAATATAAGTACTATAATCCATGAAATCACAATAACCTTTATACTTTCAAAAGTATTTCCAATACTAAATAAGAAAACTACAAGTGTTATTAATGAGATAAGATTTATGAATATTACACTAATTTTACTTTTTAAGTATTCTTTTAAACTCATATTATATATCCCTGGCCTCTTTTAGTTTTTATAAAATCACTTAGACCAATTTCTTCTATCTTATTTCTTATTCTTGTTATATTAACAGTCAAAGTATTATCATTTACAAATAAAGAACTATCCCATAAATATTCCATAATATCCACTCTAGATACTATCTTTCCTTTGTTATTAAGTAAATAGTGCAAAATCTTCAATTCATTTTTAGTAAGTTCAACAGTCTTTCCATCATGTTCTAAAGTACTTGATAATATGTTAAGTTTTAACCCCTTATATTCAATAATATCCATGGATTTATCATTAGGATAAGCTCTTTTTAATAATGAAGATATTCTAGCTAAAAGTATTTGAGTGTTATATGGCTTTATTATAAAGTCATCTCCACCTAGAGTAATTCCCATAAGTTCATCCACATTTGTATCTCTACTTGTAATAAATATGATTGGCACCTTTGAAAAGCTTCTTATTTCTGTACAAATTTTAAATCCATCTTCATTTGGCAAGTTTATATCTAATAATATTAAATCTGGATTATTATTTTCCACTTGGGAAGATATATTATTAAATTCTTTTATCTTTGTTACTAAATAACCATTATTAAATAACATGTTCCCCAGTTCATTTTGTAATTGTTCATTGTCGTCTATTATCATTATATTAAACATATTTAATATCCCCCCTTTAAATTTTTATACTAATATATTACTTCTTATTTTGTTAAAAATAAAGTACCCTATAATACTATTAATAACTGTATTTAATTTTCTCTTAATTTACATCTTAATTCTATCTCATCTTGTATAGAATATGAAAATATATTTTTTATTTCTGTCTTTTTATGTAACTTTTAGTAGCCTTAATTAATAATATAAATTAGTAGATTGATAAATCTATTAATTTATATTAAAAAGGGTGATCTTATGGCTATTTATAAAATGGCTGAAATATCTGTTACAGCTCCTGCAACAGGAAGTGCTGGTGTGATTATTGCATCCACTCCAACATTAGCTGATGAAACTTATTCTTTAGCTAGTGGTGCTGTTGTAGATGGTAGTGTTGCTATTGCAGGTGCAGCTGTGGTGCTAGTAGAAATAACTACTACTCCAGCTGCTTCTAAAAATGTTGCCATTGCTTATACTGATACAAACGGTAAATTTGGTATTCCTTATGCATTCAGCACAGCTTCTGGAACAACTTATAAACTAGATGTTTATACTCCAAACACATTGTCTTAATAACTTCTAGTTAAGATTAATAACATGGAGGTAGCTTAGGTCTATGGAAACAAAAATAATTGATGGAAAAGAATATACTAAAGTTGGTATAAAGGAATTAAGTATAAATGGTGAAAAAAGTAAAAATTCATTTTCTTTAAATAATATTGATAATAAAGGCGAGATTTCTTTTAATATTCAAATTGATTATGATACAGAAAATAATCCAACTTCACTTACCACAGACTCCTCAAATAATGAAATAGAATAATTAAAAATCATGGATTAGGCTTTTATAGCCTAACCCATGGCAATAGGAGTTGCTATGAGTTATAAAGTAATAACTTGCACAATAAAAAAAAATGAAATTAAAAATAACGTCTTAATAAGTAAAATGTTTGTTTTAGAAAAAGAGATAAATTCAGTAATAATTGGTACTGTTTCAAATAAGGAAGGTAAAGTTATTAAGGGATGTGCCGTTGTTTTGCAGGAGTATAGTAGCCAAGAAGATCAAATCATAGATAAAAGTATTGTCTATACAAATGAGGAAGGATATTTTGGATTTTCTCTAGTCTTAAAAAAGAATAAAAAATATAGAATAATTGTTTACGCCCCAAATAATCTGATTTAATGGAGAATTGTATATGGGAACTTTTAAAGATACTATGGATGTAAAAATTAATCAAGGCGAGTTAGTTAGCAAAGTGTCTGTGTTAAAAAGACAGATGGGATCCGTAGTTATAGGTACTGTTTTATTTAGTAATCATAGGCCTGTAGATGGTGCCACTGCTGTTTTATCCTACATTGATTCAAAAACTAATGAAACAATTCCACTATCTTTCACATTTACTGATAGAAATGGTCAATTTATATTTGCTTTGAAAAATACATGTTGGGACTATGTTATAAATATAGTCTACAATGAGGAAGCATGATTTTTATGAAATTCACGTAAAAAGAGTAAGGCTACATACCTTACTCTTTTTATCTATTTTAATATTTGTAATGTTATTGTTCTAACTCCCCAGTTTCTGCAAGCAGATTCTGTGTTCATATATATATCTACTTTATTTCCTTTTATTCCACCACCACAATCTTCAGCAGTGAAAACTTTATCTAATTCTTTTATGTAAACTTTAGTTCCATAAGGAATTACCTTTGGATCTACAGCTAATGTTCCATACTTTGCTTTTGTTCCTGTTGCTGTGTATCCTCCTCCTGTATATGCATAAGATTTAACAGTAAGTTTTCTTGCAACATTCATTGATGATCCTGACGAATTTGATGAACTCGTTTTATTTATATAGTCCTCGTGAGACCATCCAGTTTCATTTCCATCAAATTGTACTCTATGCCAATCACCTGAAGAAGATAATACTTTTACCTTTTCTCCCTTGCTAAGTTTATCTACAACTTTGTGCTTTTTTGACGCTCCACTTCTCACGTTTACAGTAGATTTTACTGTAGCATTTGTAGTTGTTAAGTATTTTTTGCTAGACCATCCAGTTTTGTTGCCAGATAATTGTACTTTGTACCATCCGCTTTTTGACGATAATACTTTTACTACTTTACCTTTTTTAAGTTTATCTATTGATTTATATTTAGTTGATGCTCCAGTTCTAACATTTACACTTCCTGTTGACATTACATAAGTAGTCGCTGCATCAACATTTATAGGCTTAGCCATACCTACCATTATCGCTAATGACGATAAAAGTGCTGTCGCTTTTAAAGTTTTCTTAAACATACATCTTCCCCCTATATTAATTTTCAGGACTCTATTTCACATTAAAAATTATTTTCGTCTCTGTTTTCTCTGTAACTTTATATATGTATTATATTACATTTCTGTAACTTTTTAAAGAGTTTTCCAGTAAAAAATTTACAAACAAGTAACATCATTGAATAAACGTCCTTATTTCCCACAGTTAAACACCAGTGTTTTCAAGGTATTCACTAGATAATGTTTTTTTACAAAAAAAAAATCATTTTTACCGTTTTGTAACCTTTTAATTAGTATATAATTTGCATTTTTTGTATCAAAATTATAAATAGCTAGACCGAAATATTTCATATTTCAATCTAGCTATTTTATCTATATATTTAATTATTTTTGTCTACAGTATTCATCAATAGAATCAGCAACTTTTTTACCATGAGCCACAGCTTCCACTACTGTTCTTGCTCCTGTAACCACATCTCCAGATGCAAAAACACCTTCTTTTGTTGTGTGTCCAATATCATCTATAACAAGTAAACCATGTCTATTTGTTTCTAGATTTTCTGTGTTTGAAACAATATTGTTTTTTGGACTTTGGCTAACAGCAATTATTACAGAATCAGCTTCCATTAGCTTTTCTGAATTTTCCACATTGACCATTTTAGTTTTTCCATCTTCCTCAACAAACTTTGTATCAACAAATACAACACCTTCGTCTACTATTTCCACAGGAGATTTGAATAATTCAAATTTAACTCCTTCTTCTTTTGCATCTTCTATTTCTGCATTTGTAGCTGTCATATGTTCAAAATCTTTTCTATAAACAACAGTGACCTCTTTTGCGCCATAGTACTTTGCAGTTCTTGCTGCATCCATTGCCACATTTCCAGCTCCTATAATTATAACTTTGTCACCTAATCTAAATGACTTTGGAGATTTTAGGTAGTTAATAGCATAGTGAACATCACCTAGGCTTTCACCTTTTATTCTAAGTGGTTTTGGATTCCATACTCCAGTACCTATAAATATTGCCTTATATCCATCTTCTAACAATTTGTCTATAGTTAAAACTGGACCAACTAAGGCATTGTATCTAATTTTCACATTTAAGTCTAAAAGTCTTTTTTCTATATTGTCTAATACTTCTCTTGATAATCTAAAATCAGGTATTCCATATCTAAGTACTCCACCTATGGCTTCATTTTTCTCAAATATAGTAATTTTGTATCCTCTTTTAGCTAAGTTAAATGCTAAAGTAATTCCTGCAGGTCCTGAACCTACTATTGCTATTCTATCTTCTAGTTTTTTGTGTTGTGTAAATTTTGCATTTTTTAAATATTCACTAGATATATGAGTTTCTAGCTCATGAAACTTCACTGGCTTATCCTTTATTCCTTTAATACAATTTCCTAAACATTGATCTTCATGAGGGCATATAACTCCACACACTGCTGATAAAGGATTATTCTCAAATAATATTCGTCCAGCTTCTTCCATTTTTCCAGTTTTATAAAGCTCTATTATTTCTGGAATTGGCGTTTCTACAGGACAATTTGCCTTACATCTTGGCTTTTTGCAATGTAAACATCTGCTTACTTCCTCTTGCAGTTCATTTATGTCTATTTTTCTCATAACCATCCTCCTGATGAATTTTGTGTATGTAAAACTTCTACCTATTTATTTTACTTGTATTATTCCTATTTTGCAAAAAATAAAAATAATAAATACCCTCTTTTTCACATATATATTAAAATACCCATATTATTTTAACTAAAACGCTTATGTACAATAGTAAAAGCTACCCAAAATTACCTCTGGGTAGCTTTCTTCTTTTAAATATTAGTCAAAATCCAATAAACTTATAACAGTTGATCTAGACCTTGTTTTAAATCATCTATAATGTCTTTTACATCTTCCAAACCAACAGAAATCCTAACTAAACCATCACTTATTCCTGCTGCTTCTCTTTCTTCCTTAGAATATGGCGAATGTGTCATAGATGCTGCATGTTCCACTAGAGTCTCTGCATCTCCCAAACTTACTGCCAATATACAAAGATGAAGACTGTTCATTAATTTCTTACCAGCTTCTACTCCACCTTTTACTTCAAATGCCATTATTCCTCCGAACTGACTCATTTGCTTTTTAGCTAATTCATGACCTTCAAAACTTTCAAGTCCTGGATAGTAAACTTTTTCTACTGCAGGGTGTGATTCTAAGAATTTTGCAACTTCCATAGCATTGGAACAATGTCTATCCATTCTTATTTGAAGTGTTTTCATTCCTCTTATCATTAAAAAAGCATCGTTGGGACTTAACACACTTCCTGTCATATCTTTTATACCAAACATTTTAACTTGAGTTATATAGTCTTCTCTACCAACAACTATACCTGCTATAACATCACCATGTCCATTTATATATTTTGTTGCAGAGTGAACCACTATGTCCGCTCCAAGTTCAAGTGGTCTTTGTAAATAAGGTGAACAGAAAGTGTTGTCTACCATAACCTGGCATCCCTCTACTTCATGAGCAATCTTACTTACTGCCTCTACATCTGTAATTAGCATAGTTGGATTTGCTGGAGTTTCTAGATAAACTACCTTTGTGTTTTTCTTCATTGCTTTTCTAACATTTTCCGGATCTGTAACATCAACAAAATCAACTTCTACACCATATCTTGTTAATCCATGATTAAGTAGTGCAAAAGTGCATCCGTATAAAGTGTTTGATGCTACCACATGATCTCCTGCTTTCAAAAGAGTCCATAAAGCTGAAGATATGGCTCCCATTCCTGAAGACATGGCAGCTGCTGCCTGACCACCTTCTAGCATTGCTATCTTATCTTCTAATACTTTTGTTGTTGGATTTCCTAGTCTAGAATAGATATATCCGCCTTCTTCTCCTGCAAATCTCTTACCACCCTGCTCGGCAGAGTCAAAATAAAATGTTGATGTTTGATAGATTGGAGTTGCCAATGTTCCTGGTGTGTTTTCTGTAGTTCCTGCGTGAATTGCCTTAGTTGCAAAGCCCATTTTTTTTAATGAATCATTGTTCATAAGAAGTACCCCCTAATTTAATCACTAAAATTTTATTATGATAAGATTAATTATTATGTACTTATCTTAATTATATTTCTTTATACATTTTCGTACAACTGAATCTTAATAATTATGCTATTTTATTCACAAAAAATTAGCGCTAGCTTATATAAATATAAGCTAACGCTAATCCTTGCTTATTTATCTCTTAAGTTTAATTGTGAATTGGATTAAATTAGCATTCATCGCCTAGTAAGCCGCCACAGCTAACTGTTATTAATAATAATATTAAGAATGGTATCCAAGCACAGATATCTATGTCTACCCAGCTTTCACCAAATGCTAAGAATAAGAAGAATAGTACTATTATCCACCATCCTCCAAACATTCCTTCGCCGCATCCACAGCCACCAAATAGTCTATCTAACATTATTTTGTCCCCCTACTTATTATGATTTATTAGTGATTAGTCTAGAAGCAGTCCCCACAGCTGCAAAGTATTAATAGTATGATTAAGAATGGTATCCAAGCCATTATATCTATGTCTACCCAGCTTTCACCAAATGCTAAGAATAAGAAGAATAATACTATTATCCACCAAGCTCCTGCTCCAAAGAATCCTTCATCTCCAAATAATCTGTCTAACATTGTTGTATACCTCCTGTTGATATATATATTTTTATTATATTTCTCGAGCTCTCGCTCTTAACATATAATATGCAAATTTAATTATTTGTGATAATATTTTTTATCTTTGACTTAATAAAAATTTTTATCTTTTTATTAACACTTTTAATTTATGATGGACTACTGCAAAAGATCCTTATTATATCTATGCAGCAGCCACCTTAAACTAGGTATTACTTTTACTCTTTAATTAGCAATTGCAATTATAGTCCAAATTATTTTCCATACAGCCACAACCACAATCATTATCACCAATACCACAAGAGCAAACAATTAGTAGCAAAATTAAGAATGGGATCCAGTCTGTTATACAGATCTCAGCCCAGCATTCTTGAAAAGCTAAAAATAAAAAGAATAGGACTATTATCCACCAGCCTGTTCCTCCCAAACTCTCAAACATTCTAGTCAAACTACTATTCATTGTAATTACCTCCCTTTACCATAAAAGAGATTACCTAGCTTATGTAAGTACTTCAGTTGATAATTGGCAAAACTCTTCTATTATATAATATGATTTAAAAATAAAAGTGTTCCCTATAATCTTAAAAAGTTAAAATTCTCTTTAAATTTGCATATGAAACAAATCATATATGTGATAAAATACTTAAAACAAACTTTAGCTTGGAGGGATTAAGATACTAACATTAGATAAATTTATGAGAATATTTTTTAAAAAATATCTAATTAAATACAAAGATATTACTGATGAAATTACAATAGATGTAAGGACTGAAGATCAATATAATTCTGATAAAAAATTACAATACAACGTGCCCATTATTAATAGAATCCAATATGATTTTATTCACAAATATTTAATTATTGCGGAAATAGTAATAATCTATGGTTTGTTAAAAAATATAAAAAAAATAAAATTAGATTTATTAAATATATCTAATAACAGAAAATCAAAAATTGTTATTGCCTGTTCAAAAGGAAGGCTTAGAAGCCCTACTCTATGGGCATACGCAAAGTATCTTGGTATAGATGCAAAAGTTCTAGATGGTGGAGTAGCTTCCATTAAATCAAATGAGTGTTTTATCTAAAAATTAAAGCTATGAATTGGAAATATAAATTTCCTCTTCATAGCTTTTTGCTTAATTAGCAACAGCAGTCATCTTCTTGTAGGAAGAATAGTAACATTACTATTAATATAATCCATATTATTGCTGAGTCTTCACAGAATATGAACTCTAGTAAATCGTCTCCCACCATAAATATTAAAAATATAACTATTATTGGTAGTAACCATCCTCCAAAACATCCACAATCAAAACCACCAAAGAATCTAGAAAGATTTGTATTTTCTGACATAATATCTTCTCCTTTTTTGATATTTAATAAGCTTCTTGCTTATTTACTTTAAAATATGATTTTATTGGCTATTTTGTTACAGTTTTTCGCCAAAATATTAATTTTGCAAAATTAATGTATTTTAGTTTTTAATAATATATAAACAAAAAAAGGCTACTTCTTTAAGAAGTAGTCTTTTTATTTTATTTACATCCTAAAAGCTTATATACGAAGCCATTTTTCTCTATTTCTTCTTTATTTAAATAATTTCTAGTATCAAGTATTATATTTCCTCTCATTTCTTTTTTTATTGTATTCAAAGGAAGATCTTTGAAATAATCATGATTTACACCCAGAATTAATAAATCGCTATTGTGACAAGCTGAAACAATATCATTATTATTTAAATAAAACTCTTTAACAAAAGGATCAAATACTTTAACTGTATAATTATTTTGAATCAATAAATCTATTAATTTTAATATAGGACTTTCTCTAATATCATCAATATTAGCCTTATATGTTATTCCTAGAATAGTCACAATTTTGTCTTTATTTTCCTTTAAAATATTTTCAACTGACTCATACACATAAGTTGGCATGAAATCATTTAATTGTCTTGAAGATTTTATTATTTTAGAAACATTTGGCTCCTTCTCAACAATAAACCATGGGTCTACAGCTAAACAATGTCCTCCCACTCCAGGACCTGGCATGTGTAAATTTACCCTAGGATGTTTATTGCTATATTCTATTACTTTCCATACATTTATACCTAAATTATCACAAATTAATAATAATTCATTTGATAGGGCTATATTTACGTCTCTATAGGTATTCTCCATTAACTTACAAATTTCTGCAGTTTTACAATCAGTTAAATATATATTTCCATCCACAATAGTTTTATATATTTTTTCAATTTCTTTTGCAGACTCTTCATTTATTCCACCTATGATCCTATCGTTTTTTTCCAATTCATAAATTATTTTTCCTGGTATTACTCTCTCTGGCGAGTATCCAAGTAATATATCACTACCTACTTGAAGCCCACTTTCTTCTATTATAGGTTTCACAACTTCTTCTGTAGTACCCACGGGAGATGTTGATTCTAAAACTACTATATTACCTTTTCTTAAATATTTTACAATAGATTTAACTGCAGAAATAACATACCTCATATCCGCACTTTTATCTTCTTTTATTGGTGTTGGCACTGCTATTATAAACACATCTGCCTCTCTTGGAGTAATACTTCCCACCAATTTGCCTTGATCGACTACATAGTTTACCAGACTCTCCAGGTTAGGCTCTTTAATAATTATCTTACCATCATTTAGCCTATCCACTACCTCTTGGTTTATATCCACTCCTACCACATTATGACCATATAAAGAAAACATTGTTGCTGTTGGAAGTCCTATATATCCAAGTCCTATAATGCATATATCTCTAGTCATATATATTACCCCCTTTATGCAGCTACTTTAAATGAAAATTCTCCTGCTAACTCTAGTACAGTTTGATCTCCTATAGTATGTTCAATTACATTGTAACTTTCAAGAACAACTGAAATGTCTTCTTTAGTTGGAATAGAATCTTGATTTTGTGCATCTTCATATCCAAGAATTATATAATCTTTCATCACACCTTCATCTGCTACTTTAATCTGTACACGACCATCTGTTGATGACCACCCATCATTATTTACATTAGTTTGGCTTCCTAACATAAAGTTATAACTACTAACTAAAGCATTCAGCGCCATTCTAAATATCAATGTTCCACTCATTCTTATTTCATTTATATAAACTTTTATTCCTTTAACAGTTTGTCCTGTACATGGATTTACTATATCATTTGTAATAAATGACTCTTCTACTACATATATATTTAAATCATCAGTAGATACTGCTACAGAAAGTTGATTTTCGTCATTATATAAAAAACCTTCAGGTACATTTATAGTTGCACTAAAAGGCAACGTTACATTATCAACGCAATTCATTAATAATCCTCCTTTTAATTAGGTTTAGAGGGTATCTCAATCCCTATTAGTATAATATGAAGGTTTTTGGTATTAGTTACTATATTTTGTCAATATTTAGCATATTTATAAGAGAGGTGTATTATGAAGTTTAAAACTGTTAATAAAAATATTTTTACCTACACAAATAAAAATGGAAATTTTATTGCCCATCACAAAATAGAAAATATAAGTCTCTTCAAAGAATACACTATTCTGTTTAATGGTATGAGCGAAAAAAATTTATCCTCAATTAATATAAAACTTTTCAAAGAAAACGATGAGTGTGAAGAAGTCTTATTAAATATAAATAAATCTTATAAATTTAGAAACAAAAATATAGATAAAGTTGAAATAGATATTAATTTAAAAGAAGATACTATTTTCACCTTGAAAGTTTTGGAAGAACCTATTTTATTTAATGAAAATACTTATGAAGTCTCTAATATGGTAAAAGAATTTATGGATAAAATTGATTCTGATTTATATGATAAAACTGTTATTATTCCCACTTTTAATGTAAAAATAGCTTGCATCTTAGATGAATTTTCTTACGACTGTTTTTCTTATGATTGCAATCTTCTTCAACTAAAATCCATGACTTGGGAGAAACAAATAAAAGATTTTCATCCAGATTTATTATTAGTCGAGTCTGCTTGGTATGGCATTTGTAAAACGTGGATAAAAAAAGTAGCATGTGAAGAAAATTTGGATGAAACTTTGTATAGCCTGATAAATTACTGTAAAGATAATAGTATACCTACTGTATTTTTTAATAAGGAAGGGCTAGTCAACTTTTCTTACTTTGAAAAATCCAGTTCTGTTTTTGACTATATCTTTGTATCAGATGAAAATATAATTCCCTATCAAATAGAAGCTTGCAATCACAATAATATATATCCTTTATCCTTTGCGGCACAACCTAAAATTCATAACTCAATTAATAAAAATAAATACAAACTTGGTGAAATTGCATTTGCTGGTGGATGGTATAACGATATACACAAGGATCGATTCAATGATTTTGAATATATCGTTAAACCTGCCCTAAAATATGGTCTTCATATTTATGATAGAAATTTTCATCAAAGGGAAATGTTAGAATTTATAGAAAAATATTGGCCACAGGAGTATTTAAATAATATTGTAGGAAAGCTTGATTACAAATATATGGTGGAAGCTTATAAAAATTACAATGTTTTCTTAAATGTAAACTCAGTGCAAAATAGCTCCTATATGGTATCTCGTAGAGTCTATGAAATTTTAGCTTGTAAGACTTTACTTTTAACTTCTTATTCAAAATGTATTAGCGATAATTTCAGCGATTATGTTCTTATTTCAAAAAATAAAGATAATACTATGGACTATCTGGACAAAATCCTTAGCAATCCAAGTCTTTATGAAAAACAAAGTAAAAAATCTCAAAGATATATACTTGAAAATCATACTTATAAAAATAGATTTATGGAAATTTTTAATATTTTAAATATAAACTATAACAAACCTATACCTACAAACATTGGATTAATCTGTATAATAGAAGACATTTCACATATAGAAAATATAGCAGAGATAATTTTAAATCAAGAATATACTCCTACTTATACTTACCTTATAATCAATAGAAATATAAATATAAACTCTTGCATAGATTTGTTAGATATAAATAATTTATACTATAATTTTTATTCTGAAGAAAAAGATATTTGTCATATTATCAATTATATTCATAGTTTAGAACATAATGTTTCTCACTATGCTTTATTCTACTCAAAAAACTACTACGGTCCAAACTATCTTCGTGATTATGTAAATATTCTATCTTATACTAATGCCTCTATTATTGGAAAGTGCCAAGTATATGAAATAGATTATAATCATTTTGAAATAGCTATTTGCTCTTATAAAGATTCTTATGTAAAAAAGGTTTATAAGGATACTTTATTCTGTCATAAAGATTATTTATTATATTTGACCTTGTATAATGATAACTTTTCTTGTGATTATGTTTGTAGTAGTGATTTAGTTATTTATTCTGATGATGAGTATAATTTTATAAGAAACATAGTAGACGATAGAAATAATAGAAGTAAATATATAGATTTTATCTCTATATAAATAAGCTATGTCTCAAAAAGACATAGCTTATAAATTTATTTTTTTAATATTATTAAATTATTATAATATTATGGTGTTATTACACCCTCATAATCTAATTCAACTGTTCCATCAACTGTATATAAATAATAATCTACGCCTTCTAAATCTTGTAATCTAGTTAATTTAGTAAAAAATACTGGTTTAACTAATGATGTATCAATTTTTGGTTCCACACCTAGTGGTAATACTGTTAGAAGTGAATATGCTGTCTTATATTGAATTTCTCCAGCATATATTTTTGTCTTAGTTACTGTATCAAATAATAAAACAGAGTAGTTAACACCTCCAACTAATATAACTTTTTCTAGGTATGCTTGCCCAGTTATAGTACCTTCACCACATGGATTTTGAACTTCAGGATAATCTATAACACCTTCTTCAATTGTATCAATTGAATCTAAATGACCTAAGTTTATATATACTGCAACATTGTCAGGATTAGTTATAAGAGTTTTATCTATCTTTAATAATGATTGTGGTAAAACATTTTGGTAATCACATGGTATACTCATTATTTTAGCATCCTCCTTTAAAATATACTTTGGCACTTTAGTGCCTTCATCTACCTCTAATTCATTTACCTCTGTAGTTTCTAAACTTGAATCTTCTTGGCCCATTTTATTTGAAAATAAATTTTTAAATAGTTCAAACATATCAGCTAGTCCTTTCTATTTAGAATTAAACTAGCCCATAAGCTAATTTAAACTCTCCTAATAAAGTAACAACTTTATTTTTAGATTGTTCTTCCTCATAAGTTGAGCCTAGTTTTAATGATTTTAAGGTAACAGTTAATAGCCCCGGATCTATATCTTCATCAGGTAAAACAAATGCTACTGTCATATAATCGTTTTCTCCATCTCTTACTTCCACAAATCCATCAGCACTGGACCATATATTTCCACCAATATTCACTTTATCCTGTAATTCTACGGGTATTATTAATGGATCTGATTTAATACCGTGCCCAGCTACTCTATAAACTAAAACACCAGAGACTTTAACCTGTCCAAGTTTTACATTTACATTATTTACTTTAGTTTGACATGGTCCTACTATTTCCGAAACTGGATAGTCTACAATATCTTTATAAACTATTAATCCATCAGTAGATACTGCTATAGAAAACTTTGTAGCATCAACTAAATCAAATGTTGCTGGTACTACATAAGATGCTGAAAAATTTAATATTAAATTATCAGTACATTTTATATCTGCCATTTTCTTTCCTCCAATACTCTTATAATGAGACAAATCTTTTGTAAGATCCTTATCTCTTTTATATACTATGAAATTACGCTATTATTTGACACTTTTTTTACTAAATAAGGATTTTAATATAATTAGAAATTATAGAGCTATGCTGTAATTTATTTCATTTATGATTAAATATAATATTTCATTTTTCTCATCAAACTTTAAATTTTCAATATTTTTTTTACTATTATCTAGGGAAATCAAAGTTAGTATATTTATATTTTGAGATTTTTTCTTAAAGGTGATTTGACATGTATTTGTTAAGGTTTCTGATTTTTCGCATATAACAGCTACTGGCTCTTCTTTATTTGAACTATAGTATTTGGAAGTGAATTCATTATTTATTTGTATAATTTCAACATTATCATTGATTATGCATGTTCTACTATCAAGTTGTGTTACATTGTTTTTAGGTGCCACATTATATAATTGAGTATATTCTTTTTCTGATTTACTTACACCCTTATCATAAATAAATATGATATTTGGTTTAAATAAGATTAATGTTCGATATAACTTTGTATCATTATATGAAGTATTTTTTCCCTTCACCATAGAGTAGTATTTATTTGTTACAAAATCTGTTATCTTTATTTTTTTAAAGCTATCTTCTTTTTCTACTAATGCATAACTTTCATTTTCTATCAAAAATGTATTGTGAGCCTTCTGACTTGTAAGATATCTTCGCTCTTTAGTATCTCCATACCCAAAATGGCCAGAGTCCACAAATATATCTTTTCCTCCATAATATAACGTAAATGATAGATCATCGTAATGTTTATGGATTGTTGAAGAATAGCCACATATAAAGGATAGCCAAGTCGAATTTATAGGATTTTCTTTATTTTCATATTGAAGATAAGCTATGCCTGCTTCATAATCAAAAAAGTCTTCATAAAATTTATCCTTATTTCCTATTTCCATCTTTCCATTATCTCCTATGGCTGGTAGCTCCCCATTTGGCTTGACTGCATAATTAAAGTAATTATTTGCTTTTTTTAATTTTATTAATATATTACTTCCTAGAGATAATCCTATTGTATTTAAGAATTTTTCAATTTCTTCATACATGCCTTTAACAAAAGAATGATAAAACATGGAGTTTTCCAAATGTACTCCTTTATATGAAAAATTATTATAAAAGTTATCTTTTAACCTATTTAAAGCCTTTGATTGTAACATTTCTGCTGATTTGCCTTCTATTACAGATGCACAAGAAAGAAGTGCTTTGTCCAACATCATTCCATGATTATATGATTTATAGTTCTTATCATCATATAGGTAATTTATGTGTTTCATAATTAGATTTTCATAAACTTCACTATCTAAAAAAATAATATCTTTTGCAATTAAATAAAAATGTAAAATATTTTGTGATCTAAAAGCTGTTGTATGATCGTACCAAACCATTTTATTTATTTTTTCATTTTTTACATAATCAATCCAAGATGCCATAATACTATTTGCTTTTTCAATATATTTTTTATCCTTAGTAATTTCATAAGCACTGGATAAGTAGCCTACACTATCCAATGTATGCAAATACAAAGAATAGGTATCCAGGTTAATTTCATGCTTATAATCCCAATCTATGCCCTTATCAAAATTAATAGATTGTAACCCACTTAGTAAAAATATTTCATTCTTAAGCGCCTTATTTGCTATATCTACGCTATTATTATTCAATGGTGCCAGTCTTACTATGGAATTTTCATCAAACTTTTTAAAAATCATTATACTCTACCTTCTCTCAAAAAATCTTCTTAAATCTTTGTCTTTTACATTCCATCTTCCTTCGTAAATATCATATATCTCATATAATATTTTCTCCCCATATTTTTTTTCATTTGCCTGAAGCATCTTATTATATAAATAGTGCTTAAAATGATATTCTTGCTTTGTATTTAAATAAGATTCCAAAATCCCAAAATTTTCAAATATTTTTTTCTTTCTTTTTTGAGACATGAAATGACCATCAAAGTATTCATTATTAATACTATTTGTTAATGAGCCGTCTCTATCTTTGTAATATAAATGTATAACTTCATTTATTACCTTTACTTTACGTGATAACAACATGACTTCATAGAAAAATACAGTGTCTTCACCTATTCCTTCCATAGTCACATTATTATTTAGTATTATAGATTTTTTAACTAACATAGCTTGAATACTATTCACACTAAAATTATTTTTTATAATAAGATCTTTTGTATTTGTTATTTCTCTACAATCAAAATTATAATATTCACAAATATTATAGTAATTTGATATCTTTTTACTAGAACCTTCCACAAACTCATAGTTTCCTAATATAATATCAAAATCACAATTCTCCAATTGTTTGTATAATTTGTAATATCCATCATTTACAGCTTCATTATCTGGATCCAGGTATGTTATATAATCACAAGTGGCAAGTTCAGCCCCCTTATTTCTAGGTCTAGATGCATTGCCACTACCTCCTCTTGGAAAATAATAAGTCTTAACATTGTCATGTTCTATTTCTAATTCCTTTATAATTTTTATGGTTTCATCATCTGTTGATCCATCATCTATAAATAATATTTCCATATCATTAAATATACTGCTTTTCATAAGACTTTTCATACATCTGTCTTTTAAATACTGTCCATTATTATAAATTGGTACAATAACAGATATTTGATATTTTTTCATCTCAATCACCTAAATATCTATTTTTCTTCTTATTTTCTCATCTACCTCACTTCCATTTTCTATAAAGTTAAATTTGTCTATGGATAAATATCTGCATCCAAATCTAAATAAATCAATTTTATCGCTATTTATAATCTCTTCTATGCTATTTATATTTTTGTCTTTTAAAATGCTCGTTTTAAAAATTGACTTGTCTAAATCTAAGGAACTCACATACTGAAAATCTTCGTTCTCGTTTTGAATACTTATACTATCTTTGTTTAGCAGTTTATATTTGCAATGGCTATAAAAAGATTTCTTACCAATAATCTCTGCATCACTATATAATGTGGCATTAATTAAATCATTTATATAGTAAGCCCCATAATAATTATTTAAATTTATTACAGAAATATAATCACAATTTAAAAGTTTTATAAATTCATCTTTATTATCCAATATGTTTTTATTAATTATATAAATATTTTCCTTATCTTTATCTATTTCAATATTTATATTTTCATCTTTAATTATAATAAAAAGTTTTTTATCTCTATAAATTTGTCTTTCAAATATTGATTTTGCTTTAATATATCCTTCTTTATTATATACTTCACATATTAGAGCCACATCAGGAATAGTATCGTAATACTTAATATTTAATTTTTTTAAAATATAAACCATTCTATTTGTAGATGTGTGATTATTTAATACTAATCTCATTCCTTGAAGTGCTTTTTTCTCATAGTATTCTTTTTCATTCAATTTAACCATTTCTTCATAAAGCTCTTTTTCATCATCACTAGCTACTACTAGTCCTTCAAATACTTCTTTAACTCCTATGGATTTAGTACTTACAACAGGTGTATAAGAAGCCAAACCTTCAAATACCCTTCTCGCAAACATTGTAGGTGAATCATCAACAATATTTACATTTAGCATTACTTTGTATCCCTTATTGGCTAGTTGGATTTCATCTTGAGTTAATGTTCCTTTCACATATTGCTTATAATCATCTGGAAATGCATATTTATCAATACCAAGATTTAAAGTTCTATCATAAATATCCACTCCCCATGATTTTAAGGATGCATCTAATAAAAGCTTTATTCTTTCTCCCCTTTCTTTATATTCATCTCTGTAAAATGTTCCTGCAAAGCAACATTTCTCTATTCTCTTATCTATTATTTTTATGGGATTGTGTATAATTGGATTTGCTGCAAACATTAGGGGATATATATTATCGTGATTTACATATTTTTTATACTCATTAACAGTATTTTCATCAGAAGTAAATATATAGTCAAATAGTTTTGCCACATGTATGAATTCATTAAAGTTGGCAGGATCTTCTTTGTTCCAAAACACCGTTGGTATATTGTTATTATTACACCAAAGTATCACTTCTTTTAGATCTTCATTTCTTACCAAATTTCTTCCACTCATCCATGTACCATCATTGCCTTTCCACACAGATTCTATCATAAAAAAATCTGGATTTTCTTTTTCAAAAATTTCTTTCCAATTGTCTGGTCTTATTTTTATAAAATTACATATATCTTTAAAGCATGCATAAGTGAAAACATCAAATATACATGCTATTTTAATATCTTTCATTGTTTTATAACCTTTTTTATCATATATTGTTGTTTTATTCTCATCCATATTCATATTAATGTGCCTTAACGCAACATTAAACTCCTTTCTTTAATTAATCCAAAAATATAACAAATTATTTTCTTATTAAGATATGATATTCTTTTGTAAATAGTTCAGCTAAAGGATTAATAAATATTAAAGTTTTTTAAAATAAAATCTACAATATATTTACTTGCATTTCCATCTCCATAAGGATTTGATGCCTTTGACATAGCATTATATAAGTCTTCATTTAGCAAAAGCTCTTTTATACTATTATAAATACTTTCTTCTTTTACTCCTGTCAGCTTCAAAGTTCCAGCCATTATTCCCTCTGGTCTTTCTGTAGTATCTCTAATCACAAGTACTGGTTTTCCTAGATGTGGAGCTTCTTCCTGTATTCCTCCGCTGTCTGTTAAAATTAAATAAGATTCGTTAATAAAATTATGAAAATCAATCACTTCCAATGGTTCTATTAAGTGAATTCTATTATTCCCATCTAATATTCTCTTTGCGATTTCTATTACTTTTGGATTTAAGTGAACAGGATAAATAACTTGCACATCTTCAAATTCATTCACTATTCTTTTTATAGAATTAAACATATTTTCCATATTTTCACCTATGTTTTCACGTCTATGAGCTGTTAGCAATATAATCTTGTCATCACCTATTTTTCTTAGTAAATCATTACTGTAGTTTGGCAAAATAGTAGTTTTCAATGCATCTATTGCAGTATTTCCTGTTACAAATATTTTATTTTCATCTATCCCTTCTCTCATTAAATTGTCCTTTGACATAGGTGTTGGAGCAAAGTGCATATCTGCCAAAACCCCAGTTATTTTTCTATTAATTTCTTCTGGAAAAGGAGAGTATTTATTATTTGTTCTAAGGCCAGCTTCCACATGACCTAATTTTACTTGATTATAAAAAGCTGCCAAGCTCCCACTCATAGTCGTTGTTGTATCTCCATGAACTAAAACTAAATCTGGCTTTACTTCTTTAATTATCTTATCTATTTCAACTAAAGCTTTGCTAGTTATATCTACTAATGTCTGATTTTCCTTCATTACATTCAAATCGTATTGTGGGGTTATTTGAAAAGCCTCTAAGACTTGATCTAACATTTGTCTGTGTTGAGCTGTAACGCATACAATACTTTCTATATGCTGATTTTTCATAAGTTCTTTTAATAGTGGAGCCATTTTTATTGCTTCTGGTCTTGTTCCAAAAATAGTTAAAACTTTTATTTTCTTCATATCAATCCCCTCTTTATTTTTACTCATTTTTAATAATAGGATATTATAGCAATATATTTTCTTCTATAATATAACTAAAAATAAATTCTTTCTATTTCTTCATATTTTTTACTTCTAGCGTATTCTAAAAAGTTTTTAATATATTGATCTTTGACCTTAGAATAATCATATAAATCAATAATCTCTAGCATAATATTTGTAATTTCTTTTACTTGATTTTTATCTGCTATTTGTAATTTCTTCATATACCAGTATCTATAGAAATAATCAAATTTTATATCCATATATATATCTTTTAAACCATATGTCTCCAGCTTATTTGACATTTCTCTTTCCAATAAAAGAGATTTTCTAAAGAAATTTTCATTTATATTGTTAGTTTCAGATGTGGATAATGCCGCATAATAAATATGAATCATTTCGTCTATTACTTTTACTTTTTTAGAATTTAACATTAATTCAATAAAATAAAGAGTATCTTCTCCGATGGCTCCATCTACCATTTTTAAATTATTATTTACAATAAGACTTTTTCGAATTAAAGTTCCTTGAATGCTGATAACAGCAAATTTACTATCTATAACATGTTCTTTTGTATTTTCAATTGTTTTTGCTTCACAATAGTTCATAATGTTCTCTGCATCAGAAGCCTTTAGTACATTCCCTACCAACATATCATAGTCAGAATCATTTATTTCCTTATATAATTTTGCATATCCATCATTTACAGCTTCATTGTCTGGATCTAAAAAAGTAACAAAGTCTGTACTTGCCATTATGACTCCCATATTTCTAGGTCTAGAAGGACTTCCACTGCCACCTTGAGGAAATTTATATACTTTTACATTTTCATATTCTCTATTTAAACGTTCTACTATTGCAAAAGTATCTTTATCATTAGATCCATCATCAACTAAAATTATTTCCATTTCATTAAACATACTACTTCTTCTTAAACTATTAAAACATTTATTTAGTAAATGCTTTCCATTATTGTATACAGCTACAATAACTGAAAATTTATATTTTTTGTTAGTTTTTATTTCACCGTCAAATAAATTTTTTATATTCTTATATAATTTCTTTACCTTTAAAGTTTTGATTTCATAATTTTCCATATTTAACTCAAAATGGTCTATGGAATATCCATTTTCTAATGTTATACCTTTATTTAATGAAAGTAAAAAATCAAAAGAAAAAGCTTTTGCATCAAAAATCGATTTATACTTATCCTTCATTTTGCTAACGTAATTGTGCTCTATTCCAGCTACTATATCTTTGTTGCTATAATAACTATCCTTAGTTACATAATCACTATCCGTATATTTAAAACCATTAATCATATCCTGCAAATAATACTCTTCATAATAGTAATCTTCTTTGAAAAATGTAATAAAATCATATTGATTATATAGTTTTTTTGCCTCTTCTTCTTCTACCAAATATTTTTCCTCAAATACTTGATTATCAAACATACTAACTATATTAGATGTTATTTTGTTTGATACTACTAAAACTTTCTTTTTTGTATTTCCACGTAAACTTGGATCAACTGTTTGTACAATAAATGATATTCTGTCAAATACACATTGATCTGACATCACATTTCTTATACCATATACTTGATGCTTGTAAATTTCTTCTTCACTAAATCCATTTAAAATATGTTCAACTTCTGACTCATTGTGAATTATAAATATATTAGGATTGTTGTCATTAACTGCAATACTATAGTTGGACAATATACAGTTTCCAAGACCTTGGGCTTCATAGCATCTCATAGCACACATGGTTGGGCTATATTTTATACTGTTTAAATTTATAATCCAATCATATAATTTGTGTATTTTTTGCAAATCTTCATGATTAACAGCTGGTGATGTATATGGAATATATTTTTGGGGATAAAAATAATTCTCTTTATTTAGATGAAAATTCCTATCTATAATATCTAATTTTTTACCTGAAGATAATACTCCATCAAATATTTTCTTCATATCCTCACCTCTATGAGGATATCTCTTCATCCAACTTCCTGCAAAAAGTATTTCATTTAGCCTCTCTTTATTTTTCATACCTATAGGATTATGAAGTAGAGGATTAATTCCAAATTTAGTTAAATAAACATTTTTATTATTGCAGTCATTTTTATAATCATTCATTTTATTACTATCTGTTGTAAATATATAATCACATTTTTTCGCAATATTTATAAATACGTCATAGTTACTTGGATCTTCTATACTTTGAAATATAGTAGGAATTCCTTTTAACTTACATAATTCAATCACCTCATATACTCTTTCTTCTTTTAAAACTCCATTGGCTTTTCCACCTCGCCAATCATTATCTTCTATGCCTGACCAACAAGTTACAAACATAAACATATCTATATTATTATTTTCAATTATTTCTTTATATTTAAAGTAGTTAACGTAAATTAAATTTACAGAGTCCTTGTAATAGTTATACATAAATTCATCTGTAATAATTGCAATATTTTTATCTATCTTTTCGAAATATCTGCTGCCATTACTGGTCGGTATATCTTTAATTAATTTCATTAATTTATTATTTAATTCTTTATTATAATTTTTGTCTTTATAATCTTTAAAAGATTGTTGATTATCATATGTCATCTAATATTCTCCTCTCTCAAGATGATTTAGTAGATAATAGGCTACATTATTATCTATTAAATATTATGTAAAAAATATAAATCTGTTACATTTGAAGATATTTTGTCATATTATAAAAATTTTGTGTTATATATGTTCAAAAGTATTAATTAGTAATAAAATAAGAGAATTATATAAAGTTATATAATTCTCTTATCACAATCAACTTACGCCTTATTTATTAATTCTTTCCTTCTTATACTTAAAACTTTTTCGTCTTACATATTCTTCAATTTGATTTTTGCAAATATTATATACATCTTGGCTTTTATAATTTAAATACCAAGATATTGTAAAATCTAACATTTCGTCTAAGCTTAAAACTGGACTCCAACCTAATTGGAACTTTGCTTTTGAAATATCTAAGAATAATCTTCCACCTTCATGAAATGATTGCTTTGAATTTATACTTAATAAATTTTCTTTACTTAGAAGATTTGAAATTTTATTAGTTATTTTATCAACAGTAATTATTTCATTTATTTCTGGCCCAAAGTTGTATGCTCCAGAGTAATCAAGAGGATTTTCATACATCTTTTCAGCCAATAATATATATCCATCCAAAGGCTCAATTACATGCTGCCAAGGTCGAATACTTTTGGGATTTCTTATTATAACCTGAATATGGTCTTCATAGGCTTTTATACAGTCTGGTACAATTCTATTTTCTGACCAATCCCCTCCTCCTATTACATTACCTGCTCTCACTGAACTTATTTCTTTCTCATGCATATAATAGTCATCTTCATTAAAAAAAGAATTTCTAAATGAATTTATAAGTAGCTCACAACACGCCTTCGATGAGCTATACATATCATACCCTCCTAAGGTATCATCTTCTCTATATCCCCAAATTTGTTCTTTATTTTCATAACACTTATCTGTAGTAATCATTATCCCAACTGCTTTTTTATTAATATTTTTTATACATTGTAAAACATTTAATGTACCCATCACATTTGTGCTATATGTGTCAAAGGGCTTTAAATATGAATCTATAACTAAGGGCTGAGCAGCTAAATGAAAAACCACATCTGGACTATATTTTTTAAATACACCTTCTAATTTATCAATATCTCTAATATCACCTTTTATATCAGTTATTTTATTTTTTAAGTTACACAATACATAGTTGTCCTTTTCATGTTTTGGTTCTAAAGAATAACCAATAACATTTGCACCTAGCTCCAATAAATATATACAAAGCCAAGAACCTTTAAATCCTGTATGACCAGTAACTAGGACTGTTTTATTACTCCAGAATTCACTTTTCATAGAATCACCTACTTTTAATTTATATTAAATTTACCAAATCTTCCATGGTGCCTTGTTGGAATTCCATAAATCATTTAAATAATTTTTTTCTTTCAATATATCCATACATTGCCAAAATCCATTGTGTTTATATGCATTTAATTGATTTTCTTTTGCTAAGTTTTTAAGTGGTTCTTGCTCTAAAATACAATCATCACTGTGTATATAATCAAATATTTTATAATTTGTCACAAAAAATCCGCCATTAATCCATTCATCTTCTTCTGTGACTTTTTCCCTAAATTCTTTTATAGCATTTTCATGTAATACTAACGATCCAAATCTATTAACTGGTTTAACAGCTGTAAGAGTTGCTATTTTATTGCTTTCTTTATGGGATTTTATTAATTCACTTATATTTATATCTGACAATCCATCACCATAGGTAAACATAAAGTCATCTTCGCCTATTAAGCCTGCTATTCTTTTTAATCGACCACCTGTCATACTATTAATTCCTGTATCTACCAAAGTTACCTTCCATGGATTTTTTGATTTTCCATGAATTATAGTTTCAACTCCACTAATATAATCAAATGTTATATCTGATTCATACATATATAAATTTGAAAAAAATTCTTTTATTTTATTTCCTTTATATCCCAAGCAAATTATAAAATCATTAAATCCATAATAAGAATAAATTTTCATTATATGCCATAAGATAGGCATTTCACCTATAGTTACCAAAGGTTTAGGAATAGTAGATGTTTCTTCTCCTAATCTAGTACCAAATCCACCTGCTAAAATTACAACTTTCATATACTTCACTCCTAATTTTAGGTACTGAACAACAAAATACAATATTTCTATTTTATTCTTCTAATATAACTTATTTTTTGAAATAAAAAATGTTACTAAAAGTCCTAATTTTATATATTTATCTACAAATTTTTATCATGTCATATATTTTTAACTGAGATAATACTATGAATAAGAAGTAAAACATTTATCCTAAGAAGAAGGGAGTATTTTTTATGTCTAAATTTATAGTTACAGGTGCAACAGGATTTATTGGTAGCCATCTTTGCAAAGAGTTATTAAATAGAAATCATAAAGTTGCTATTATATGCAGGGAAAATAGCAACATGCAATTATTAAATGATATTATGGATAAAATTGAAATTTTTTATTTTGATGACAACTTGGATAATATGATAAATTTTTTTATTCAAACAAAAGCTGATGGAGTATTTCATATTGCTGGTTTAACTATTATTGAACATAAACCTAATGATATAAATTCATTAATAGATAGTAATATTAAGTTTTCAACTCAGATACTAGAAGCTATGAAAGTATCTGGCATGAAAAAAATAATAAATACAGGAACTTGTTTGCAACATTATAGCAATGAGAAATATAACCCATCTTGTTTATATGCTGCCACAAAAAAAGCATTTGAAGATATTTTAAAATACTATGTAGAAGCATATAAATTTCAATCAATTACTTTAACCTTATTTAATGTTTATGGTAAAAAGGATTTTGGAAAGAGATTGTTAAGTGTAATAAATCACGCTGCCATAAATAATCTCCCCTTAGAAATGACTTTAGGATATCAAAAAATAGATTTAGTATATATTGATGACGTAGTTGATGCATATATATATGCCTTTGAGCTTTTCACTAAAAATTTTTTTGAAAATAATCAGTGTTACGGCGTTTCTAGCAAACAGGTTGTAACCTTAAGAGAGTTAGTTTCTATTTTTGAAGAGGAAAATAAAGTTAGTTTAAATATTAAATGGGGATATAAACATTATAGATTTAGAGAAAATTTTATTCCTTGGAGTGATTACACACCCCTACCAGGTTGGAATAGCAAAGTTACTTTGCAAGAAGGTGTAAAAAAGATTTATAAATAATTAAATAAAATACTATGGATCTAGTTTAGATAAATCCATAGTATTTTTATAGGTCTAAATCTAGTATATAAAATTATTTCCTTCTTGGAATCATTAACTCTTTTAAAATAATTTCCTTTTCTTCACTTTCTATTATTTTCTTATCAGGTCTATTATCAAACCTAGATGAAATATTTTTTTCATGAACTAGAAAAACAAAATTTAATCCTGATAATATTTCATGATTTAACTTTATGGCACCACAATGGCCACCTTCTAAAACATATCTTTCTCCACTTAAATAGTCTAAAGTTTTGTAAACAAAAGTATAAAATGGAGGAGAAAAATAATGCCACATTGCTAATCTATCATTCAAAACATCATATACATATCCATCTTGACAAATAATGCATTGCAATCCATCATAATAATTCATTTCATTTAACTTCCCCATAAAATCAGGGGCGTACATATCATCAGAATCTATACGCACAATATAAAAAATGTCACTATCTTTTATATAATCATTGATAATTTCATCTGCTTCACTATCTTTTTTAAATAAAATATTATTTGGAAGGGGTTTGTACTTTGAAAGTGCATCTAAAACTAAATCTTCACTTGAATCCCAGTATCTAACTATGGTAATAAAATCTTGATTACTTTGATTGATAAGGCTTTTAGCTGTGTATTTCATAAAAATATCAATTCTATAATCTATCCACTCTTTTGTAAGAGATATTTTACCCCACTGAGAATTTATGTCGAACCTTGTATTTAAAAGTATTTGAACTATTACTTTTTTATTCATAATAACCTTCTCCTTAATAACTTCTTTCTATTTTTATACAATAATAATTATATTACTTGCCATTTGTATCTCTATATAATATTCCAACATCTTCTTATGGTTACTATATAAGTTCTACTCTTCTCAGTACTAAAAATCCCCTGAGATAAATTAATCTCAAGGGATTTATATTATTCATTATTTAACACTGGTGATAGTGATGTATCATTGAAGAATGTATTGGCATTGTATAAATAAAGTACTTCATTTACATTTTCTTGTTGCATCAAACTATCTATATCTTCGTAGTAGTATCTTGGGTCAACTATTATTATTTTACTAAAGTCTTTAACTAAAAATGGTATAAAGCTATTAGCATAAGAATCTTTAAATATTAATAAAGTCTTATTATTAGTAGTATCTGTTTTTATTTTTACTAAAGGATGATTTCCTTTAAGGAAAACTTCATATTTATCTTTTTGCTCCAGTGCTTCACTACTATAAAGTGTAGCTGTTCTTTCTTGTTCTTCAGCATAATCTACTACCACATTCTGCGAATCTCCTTTTGTAGGTAAATAAACATTTACCTTATCTCCTTCTTTCACATGATATCCACTCTTTGATGATAATGCTCCATAGAAGTTATTAGAAACCATTTGTTGTGTATAATAGTCATCTGGCATTTCTTTAAGGTTCATGGCTTTTTCTAATTCTTTGTATGAATAAAATGCTCCTAAAGATGTCCAGTGATGATCTGTTTTATAGTAAATATATTCATTTCTATGGTCATGCATAGTTTTATAGTTATCTACAAATGACACGCTTTGTGGCAACTTATCTTTGTAAGACTGTAAATAAGCTTCTTGATCTATCACTGGTGCATCCATAGGAAGCTTGTCCTTCAAAATGCTTACTGCCGTTGGAGAGATTAACATATATTGTTTTATATTTTTGTATCTAGTAGAAAAATTATTTATAGCTTGTAGATTCTCTTTCACTGCTTTCTCATTAGGCTTAGTAAAGTTCTCTACTAAGTACCCATCTTCTCCTAGGAAAACTCCATTGGATTCTTTTTTGCCTACTAATTTATCCATG
Organism: Terrisporobacter glycolicus ATCC 14880 = DSM 1288; assembly: GCF_036812735.1. Taxonomy (NCBI): domain Bacteria; kingdom Bacillati; phylum Bacillota; class Clostridia; order Peptostreptococcales; family Peptostreptococcaceae; genus Terrisporobacter; species Terrisporobacter glycolicus. Next base: position 3,495,033 of record NZ_CP117523.1, read on the forward strand.
TTTATCTTTACATTTGTAAAGAAGTCTCTTCCTATAAATTGGTCCACCACATAATCTTCAAACTTAGAAGTAAATCTTCCTTCTAATAATTTATCAACTGAAAACTTTGGCTTTCCTGCCAACATTCTATTTTCTGTTTTTGAAAAAGTTTTATCTTTTGTTATTACATTAGCCCCAACAAATAATACTAGAAAAAGTACAAATAATAATGCTGAAGTTTTATAATATTGTCTTTGTTTATTTTTATCTTTTCTGTTCATGTTTTAATCACGTCCTTTCCTAGAATCTAAAGTATAGGAACGGATTATAAGTTTCATTTACTAAATAAGCCGTAGCTAAAAATAGAATTACCATATATGTTATTAAAGACGCATTAATATATACTGACTTTGATTTTACAATTATTCTATCTAAAATATTTTTTATAATAGGTGTAGAGCATATTGCTAAAATCACAAACATTATTGCGTTTGTATATAAATAGTAAATTCCTGCACTATCCATAAGCACATGATTTCCAAGCCCAAACATTGCTTTTAAATATTCCATAGCATAAGATAAGTTTGGACTGGCAAAGAATACCCATCCTATCATAACTAATAACATGGTATAAATATGTTTTATAAATATTGGTACTTTTTTTAATATATTTTCAAATACCATTTTTTCTAATAAAAGAATTACACCGTAATATAATCCCCATACTATAAAGTTCCAACTTGCTCCATGCCAAAGTCCTGTTAAAAACCATACGGCAAATATATTTCTTATTTGTGTTCCAAAACTAACTCTATTCCCCCCTAAAGGTATATAAATATATTCTCTAAACCAAGAGCCTAAAGATATATGCCATCTTCTCCAAAATTCAGTTACACTTGTCGAAATATATGGGAAGTTAAAGTTTTCTATAAAATCAAACCCAAACATCTTACCTAAACCTATGGCCATATCTGAATAACCACTAAAGTCAAAGTATATTTGTAATGTATAAGCTATTATTCCTATCCAAGCTGTTAATACTGACATACTGCCAAGATTCATGGCACTTATTGTTGTCCATATAATCCCTATATTATTAGCAAGCAGTACTTTCTTTCCTAAGCCTTGAATAAAACGTTCCACACCTTCTCCAAACTTTTCAAGAGATTCTTCTCTATAATTTAATTGCTCTTCTATAGTTTCATATTGAACTATAGGTCCTGCCACTAGTTGTGGGAACATAGTAACATAAGCCCCAAAAGAAATGAGGCTTCTTTGCACATTAACTTTTCCTAAATACACATCTACAATATAAGATAATACTTGGAATGTGTAGAATGATATTCCCACTGGTAAAGCCAATTCATTAAAAGGAATATTAATTGAGAAAATACTATTAAAATTTCCTATTATAAATCCTACATATTTAAAGAATACTAAAATCCCCACATTCACTAAGAGTGTAAATATAAAAAATTGCTTTGCTTTATTTCTATTTCTTTTATACTTATTTATTTTAAGTGCCATAATGTAATCAAATATAATCGTTCCTATCATAAGGAATATGTACACAGGTTCCCCCCATGCATAAAATACTAAACTTGTTAGCAATAATACTGCATTTTTAAATTTTCTTGGTGAAATATAATAAATTAAAAGTGAAATTGGTAAAAATGTGAATAAAAAAACTATACTACTGAATACCATTTTAATCGCCTCCTCTGAAATGCTACTGCTTAATACTATTTAAAAATGCTTCTTTTATTTGCTGTGCATTTTCAGAGATAGCAAAAAACACAAAGTTTCCCTTTGATTTTAATTCATAATTATCAACTAAAGCACTTTGCTCTGGACCATATCCAGAAAAACTTTGTAGTTGATATTTAACCCTTGACTCAATACTATCTTCTAAGGATTCAATTTGAGATTTGTCTTTTACCTTCACTATTAATACTTCACTTACATCCATTGTTGACTCTGGTGTATATAAAGCTACACCATCGTAGTCATTGGCATTTAATTTATAAAAACGTTTTAGAGATTTGCTATCTCCTTTTTTCATTTTGTCAAACTTTACTTCTTGTTGCATTTGGCTTTCTATTTGATCCACACTTTTATCATCATTAACTCCGCAACCAACTGCAATTACAGTGGTTATTAATAGAGTTGCCATTAGCAACTTCTTTTTTAAATTAATCTTCATATCTGTCTCCTCCCTTACAAATTAGCCCTTTGTACTAACAACTCAACCCATTTTTTATTAAATCCAGGCTTGAAATGTATTCCATCAATCTCATATGAACTTTCATCCACTATTGATGAACCATCTATGTAAGTAACTCCTAGCTCATTACACATGTTCATGATAGCCGCATTAAATGCTGAGACATTTTTTAATTCGGGAGATTTGCTCATTGCTTTATTATTAACTTCAAATATTGAGTTTACATAAATTTTTGTATTTGGTAATTTAATTTGAATATCTTTTATTACTTTTTTATATTCATTTATAAAATCAGAAGAATTGCCATATACCTGTACATCATTTAATCCATAAGTTAAGAAGATGTTTGTTGGAGCCAAATTAATAGCTTTATTTATATCTCCTTCTTTTTGTGCACTTATAAGATTCCTTCCTTTATAAGCAACTACTAGTGAATTGTTTAAAATTCCATAATATAATATGGATTCTGCTCTCGAATCTCCCAGTATAACTGAGTTTGAAAATTTATCTATAAGATTAACTTTTTCATTACTATTTTCTTGATTTATGTTAACTCCTTGCAAACTAGATTGTACAAGGTTAATTTTTTTTTCTGATTGTAATACATCTTTTTTTTCTAATTCTTTTACTATTTCAATTCCTTTGTCAACTTGTGCCTGTTCTATCTTTTTCTGCTTATTAAGGACATCCATACTGTCACTAAGATTCACTAACCCTATTACGGCTACTAGTGATATTGTTGAAATTGCCCATACTCTCTTTTTAATAATAACTCCCCCCTCGCTGTTAACTTAGTTTTCTTATTAAATATTATTATAACATTATAATAATATTTAAAAAACAATTATTAATAGGTAAAATATACAAAATAATACTTTTTTCTACAAAGGCAAAATATATAATTAGATGTGAAATATTTTTCCTTAAGCGTCTTAATCTAAAGTATTATCTTTATAATTCTTTAGTCTAAACCTATTTATAAATAAAACTAATGTTATTCTTTTTTTATAAGTCATATATTTTGTATTTAATAATTAATATTAAATACATTCTTATCACGGTTTATATTTTCATATATGACTCTGTAGTCACCTTTAGTATAAAGCAAAGAATATGCTCATTCAACATACTTTTTATTACAAATTTGATATTTAAAATTTCATTTTTTTTAAAACTTTTATTAATATAAACTACATGAATTATCCACAAATAAAATGATTTATAATTCCTTGCAATAAAAAAATAACCCCTTTTAGATATGAATTTAGTTATATCTAAAAGGGGTTTATTTTTTTCTTTTAACTAACAACAACAATTATCATCAAAATTAAATAATAGCAATATTATTAAAATTATCCAGATCCATATACTGTCATCGTCAAATATATCATCAAATATGTTCGTAGCTAAAAGTAAAAATACAATAGCTATTACTATCAATAGTCCTCCATTAAATCCGCAATCGTCCCCGCCAAAAAATCTTGATAAAGTATCCTCTAACTTCGCCATGTCACTCCCCCCTTAAAGTCAAACGGTTATCTTACTATATACTAATATATGTTTTCAAGCACAAATAAGTTACTTCAATAAAGTTTTTATTCATAAGCGTATTTAGCTCATCTTGGCTTTCATTATTTGCTTTAAATACTAATTTTAAGCATTCTTCTTTATCTTCTTCATTATATTCACTTATCACATCTATTAGTAATTCTATCGCTGAAGTTTTGATTACTTTATATTTGTCAAATAAAAAAGAAGTATGTGAATTTTCCATTCCCTTTTTTATCTTCATTAATCTAGATATATATTCCCCTTTTTTATTATCAACTTTACCCTGATTTTCCATCACCTCTTGCAAAATAACATTGCTCTCAGTAACATAATCTTTTATTTTATTCATATCTATAAGCAATGAGTTATAAAATAGACAACCAAGTATTATAAAAAAAGCTGTAATTGACGATAATAATAATCCTATGTTTTTCATTACTCTTCCTCCTAAAGTTATTATCTATATTAAATTTATATTCATTATTTTAAAACTTTAGGACTTTTTTTGATTATATATTGAAAAATTGACCATATTATATTAAACTACAATTAAATTTTAAATTATGTTGGAGGTTACAATGTTTGAAAAAATTAGAGATATAATAGTTGAACAACTAGGTTTAGATGGTAAGGATGGATTATCTATGGAAACATCTCTTAAAGAAGATCTAGATGCTGATTCTTTAGATGCTGTTGAAGTTATAATGGCTTTAGAAGAAGAGTTTGATATAGAAATACCAGACGAAGACGCTGAGAACTTCAAAACTATAGGTGATATAGTAGGATATATAGAAAATCATTAATACATAAAAGGGATGTTCATTGAACATCCCTTTTATGTATGTCTAAGCCCATTTTTGTAAAATATTTTTCATGAAATATTTTATATCTATTCCATAAACTTTATTTAACGTAGATCCATTAAATACTTCTTCAGGTAGTCCATAATCAACTTCTTTTCCATCTTTAAGTATAAGCACTTTATCAGCAAAATACTGAACCAAATTTAGATCATGTAATACACCAACAACTATTTTATTATTATTTTTTAACCAATCATTTAAATTATCTAGTAATTCTATCTGATGCTTAAAATCTAAGTGATTAGTGGGCTCATCAAGTAAAATTACATCTGGATTTTGAGCAAATACTCTTGCTAAAAAAACTCTTTGAAGTTGTCCGCCTGATAATTCATTAATCATTTTATCTTTTAATTCATATATGCCAACTTTTTTCATACTATCAACTATTATTTCACTATCTTTGGAAGATAATCTTGCAAATGCCCCTTTTGAGTATGCGTATCTTCCTAGTGATACAGTATCATAAACAGTATAAGGAAAATATAGTTGAGTTATTTGACTCATCAGACCTATCTTTTTAGCCAACTCCAATCTGCTAATCTCACTTACTTCTTTCCCATCTATTTTTACATTACCCTTGTATTCAATAATATTGGCGATGGATTTTAGAAGTGTAGTCTTACCACATCCATTTGGTCCCACAATACAAAGATTTTCGCCTCTTTTTACTTTAAAATTAATATTTTTAATTATTTCTTTTTTATCATATCCTGTATATAGATTTTCTACTTCTAACATTTAATATCACCTAGCTTTTTTAAAATATATATGAGCAAAGAATGGTGCTCCTATTAAAGCTGTTACTGCCCCAACAGGTAATTCCATTGGTGAAAATACAGTTCTGGCTATTAAGTCCGTTACAACCATTAAACATCCACCGAATAGAAATGACATAGGAACCACATATTTATGATTTGAACCAAATATTTTTCTTACAATATGAGGTGCAATTAAATCAACAAATCCTATGATTCCACTTAAGGCTACTGAACCACCAGTCAAAATAGCACAATACACAAATAACTTTGTTTTCACTTTTTGTGTATCAACTCCAACTAATTTAGCTTGTTCTTCCCCAAAAGTAAGTATATCCATTTCCTTTGTAAATCTAAGAACTCCTAACATTCCTATAATAAAGAAAGGTGTAATAAGAACAACATATGACCAGCCCTTCATGGCAAAACTACCCATCTGCCATAGCGTAATACTTTCTAAATCCTCAGTAAAAAATGCTATCAATGTGGTTAACAAAGCATTTACAAATAAAGAAAATACCATTCCTGCTAAAATAATTGTATTATTTGACATTGTTTTATCTATTTTAGATGCAAAAGTTATAACTATAAATACAGTAGCTAAGCCCGAAATAAATCCTACTAAAGGTAGAGTAAATCCTTGTACAAATGGTATTGATATACCTGAAACTATTACTAATCCTGCACCAAGAGACGCTCCTGAAGATACACCTAATGTATATGGCGATGCCAGCTCATTTTTTAATACGGACTGAATTACAGCACCACTTACAGCTAGACATCCTCCAACTATAAATGCTAATAATACCCTTGGTAATCTTATTTTCCAAACTATAGATATTTGTGGAGATGTTATGCTTTCATTAAGTGGTAAATTAAAAATTTTATTTAATATAATTGATATAGTATCTAAAATGCTAATATGGGAACTTCCATTGGAAGCTCCCATACTTATAATAAAAAATGCAATTAATACACTTAATAATATTTTCTTTCTATTTTTATTTTCCATATACATCTGGATATATAGCCTTAGCCATTTCATCTAAAGCTTTTATTATATTTTGGTTTCCACGAGCGGATGAGTTTGAATCTATATAGTAAACATCTCCATTTTTAATTGCTTTTATATTTTCCCATCCATTGCGTGATGATATTTCTTTTGTTGGATTTTTTACATAATTAACGTTTGTTAATATTACATCTGGGTTAGCATCTAATATTGCTTCTTCTGTTGGAGCAAACCAACTTTTCTCATTTTTAAACACATTTTCTGCTCCTATTACTTCAATCATCTCATTTAAAAATGTACTGTGACCAAAAGTAAATAGATTCGGTGCTGGACCTATTTCAAAGTATACTTTCTTTTTATCTTTAATAGTTTTACCTAACTCTTCATACTTAGATATTTTTGCTTTCATATCAGTGATTATCTCTTCACCTTTTTTCTCTTCATTTACTAAGGATGCTATAAACTCTATATCTTTGTATATTCCTTCTATACTATCACTACTTGGTATATAAACTACTGGTATACCAGCCTCCACTATTGCTTTGTATGGATCTTCTGCAGAACCTATTTTGTTATATCCTGATGCTATTATTATATCTGGCTCTAGCGCTATTATTGCTTCCGCATCTGGTTTATTCATATCCATTTTAGGAATATCTTTATTCAATCCTTCTATTCCTTCCGAATACTTATCTACTGCAACTAATTTGTCTGCTATACCAAGGCCTACTAAAACTTCTGTATTAGATGGTGCTGTTGTTATTATTTTTTCCAATTTAGTTGGTACTTTAACTTCACGTCCTTCTCTGTCAGTTACAGTTATCTCTTTGTTGCTGTTACATCCTACAGCAAGCATTAATACAAAACTTGTTATAATTGCTAATAATTTTTTCTTCATGTCTTTTCCTCCTATAAATTGTCATAAAAAAAGCCTAACCAAAAGGTTAGGCAAATATATACATAGATTTTAAACATAAATGCTTTGTTATATTAAAAATCAAAACATAATGTTTCATAATGTAATATTTTCTTCACCCCGAAGAAACTACTTTATGATTTTAGGCAGGTCTCCTGACTTAGCTTCATTCTACTCCTCACCTTCCCATGGTTATACCACAGTGGCTTAATGAGTTTCGTCTACATTACAGTAACGGGGGCTGTAGAGGAATCACACCTCTTTCCCTTTTAATCTATTGCAAATAGAACCTTAAAATCTCATGTATTCAATTTTTCATTTTATAATTATAACATATCCTGTAATTTATTCAATTTTTTTTATTTTATATAGTTTTATTTTTTTAAGTTAAGCCCATTTTTGCAAAATATTCACCATAAAATTCTTTATATCCATTCCATAAATATCATTTAGCAATTTATCTTTTAAAACATTTTCTGGAGTTCCGTAAGAAACTTCTTCCCCATCTTTAATCATAAGAACTTTGTCTGCAAAATATTGTACTAGATTTAAATCATGCAGAACACCTATTACAATTTTATTGTTATTTTTTACCCATTCATTAAGGTTTTCCAAAAGATCTATTTGATTTTTAAAATCAAGATGATTTGTTGGTTCATCTAGTAAAATTATATCTGGATCTTGTGCAAATACTCTGGCTAAAAATACTCTTTGTAATTGTCCTCCTGATAATTCTGTAATCATCTTATCTTTAAGATCGTATACGCCTACTTTATTCATACTATCTACAATTATTTGTTTATCTTCATAAGAAAGTTTTGAAAAAGCTCCCTTTGAATATGCGTATCTTCCCAGGGATACAGTATCATAAACAGTATAGGGAAAGTATAATTGAGATATTTGGCTCATAAGCCCAACCTTTTTTGCTAATTCCACTCTACTAAGCATAAATGATTCTTTATTATCTATTTTTATACTTCCTTTATAATCAATAATATTAGCTATAGATTTTAATAATGTACTTTTGCCACAACCATTAGGACCAACTATACATAGGTTTTCTCCATTTTTTACATTAAAACTGATATTCTTAATTATATCTTTTCCATCATAACCACAATAAAGATTTTTAACTTCTAACATTTAATATCAACTTCCTTTTTTAAAATATACATAGGCAAAAAATGGTGCGCCTATTAAAGCTGTAACTGCTCCCACCGGAAGTTCTATTGGCGCAAACAATGTTCTGGATATTAAGTCTGCTATTACCATTAGACCTCCTCCAAATAAAAATGACATGGGTATAACATATTTATGATTTGAACCAAAAGCCTTTCTTACTACATGAGGAGCAATTAAATCTACAAATCCAATCGTTCCACTAAGTGCTACAGACCCACCTGTTAATATTGCACAGTAAACAAATAATTTTCTCTTCACCTTATATGTGTCCACACCTACGGCCTTGGCTTGTTCTTCTCCAAATGTAAGAATATCCATCTCTTTTGTATACTTAAATACACCTAACATTCCAACTAAGAAAAATGGCAATATTAATCCAACGTAAGTCCATCCTCTCATTGCAAAACTACCCATTTGCCAAAGAGCTATACTTTTTAAATCATTACTAAAAAACGCCGTCAAAGTAGTTAATAATGCATTTACAAATAAAGATAAAACCATACCTACAAGAACCACTGTATTATTTGACATAGTCTTATCTATTTTTGTTGAAAATACAATCACAGAAAACATAGTAATTAATCCAAAAATAAATCCTATAAATGGTAATGTAAATCCACCTATTAATGGTATTGATATTCCTGTAACTATTATAAGTCCAGCTCCCAAAGAAGCTCCTGAAGATACACCTAAGGTATATGGTGATGCCAATTCATTTTTTAGTATAGATTGAACTACTGCTCCACTAGTTGCTAAACAACCTCCAACTAAAAATGCTAATAATACTCTTGGTAATCTAAGGTTCCATATTATAGAAATATGTTTTGGTGTAACATTTTCTGATAAAGGTAAATTTAACATTTTATTACCTATTATGGACAGTGTATCAAATATACTTATATCTGAGCTTCCTATAGATGTTCCTAACCAAATAATTGCAAGTAATGAAATTATACTTACGGCTATTTTTTTTCTATTTGTTATATTCATCTGGGTATACGGCTTTAGCCATTTCCTTTAAAGCTTTTATTATATTTTGAGTTGGGCGAGAAGATGAATCAGCATCTATATAATAAACTTCATTATTTTTTATAGCCTTAATATTTTCCCATCCATCACGAGATTTTATTTCTTTTTCTGGATTTTTCACATAATTAACTGTAGTTAAAATTACATCTGGATTGGCATCTATTACAGACTCTTCACTAGGCGATATCCATGATTTTTGATCTTTAAATATATTTTCTGCTCCTATAAGTTCAATCATTTCATTTAAAAATGTTGAGTTTCCAATACTATATAAACTAGGTGCTGGACCTATTTCAACATATACTTTCTTTTTATCTTTTATAGTTTTTCCAACCTTAGCTATTTCTTCTATTTCACCTTTCATATTAGAAACTATTTCTTCACCTTTATCTTTTTTATCAACTATAGAAGAAATAAACTCTATATCTTTGTAAATTCCATCTATACTATCACTGCTAGGTATGTAAACTACAGGTATTCCCACATCACTAAGGGATTTGAATGGATCATCTGAAGACCCTGCTTTATTATAACCTGAAGCTATAACAATATCTGGATCTAATTCAATTATTGCCTCTGCATCTGGCGAAGTAAAATCCATTTTCTTTGCATCTTTATTTACACCTTCTATACCTTCTGAATATGTGTCCATGCACACAATTTTATCTCCCACACCTAAGCCTGCTAATATTTCTGTATTGGAAGGTGCTGTAGATACAATTTTTTCAATATTCGTCGGTATATTAACTTCATTTCCTTCTCTGTCTGTCACAGTCTTCTCTTTATTGTTACTACATGCTACTGCAAAAAGCATTATTAAGCATAATAACAATGGTAATAATTTTTTCTTCATAAGTTTTCCCCCATACATATAAGTTTAGAATTAAAAAAAAGCCTAACCATAAGGCTAGGCTCCTATATCTATATTTTGACATCATCACATGTCTTTTAAGATACTTCCTTCACCCCGAAGAAATTTACTTTTTAATTTAGGCAGGTTTCCTGACTTAGTATCAACCTACTCCTCACCTTCCCATGGTTTTAATCACAGTGGTATTTTGAGTTTCGTCCACATTACAGTAACGGGGGCTGTAGAGGAATTTCACCTCTTTCCCTATTAATCTTTAAGAACCTAAATTTATATAAAATTGTTTCTGAATATATTGTAGCATATTCAAAGTTAGTTTTTATAAGTTTAAAAACTAATATTAATATTTTAATTATTTTTCTTCATAGAAACTTACATTTTTTATTATTATATCAACTGTGCCATCTTCATTTTGTCTAACACTATATTTCATAGGATCTTCAAAATCCACAAGATTTCCTTTTATATCAAATCCATTGTCTGTTTTTATGCTTCTTTTTTTAAGTTTTTTCTCAACCCATTTTTTGTCTATATTAAAATTAGTTTCAATTCCCCTGTCAACCATTAACTCTTTGAAACTTTCTTTTAAATTGTCATCATCTATTGATTTTTCCACAAATTGTTCTATATCTACTTCTTCTTTTTCCTTTAAAGTGTAGTTTAATAAACTTCTAACATCTTCTGCTTTTTTAATATTATTACCCATGGCATTTGTTATCCAGTTGTCTGCAGTAGTTTTAAAAGTTTTTGTATTAAACTTATCATCTGTAACTTTCTCCGCATTTAAAAATTCAGTTATAAATCTAGATTTTTTTTCTGGATCTTCTTCTTTTTCTGAATCTTTGTCTAATAATCTTAAGTGGAATTCATCATTTATTCCATTAATTCCAACTAATGCACATTGTTTTTGTCTTCCTGTATCTGGAATCCCTATTTCATTACTTATTATTTGTATGTTGAATTTTTCATCTAATAATTCTATAGAGTGAGTGTATAGTTTCTTATAATCTAATTTTACTATTCCCACATATTTTTCATCTTTCACACTATATAAACACATTGCCAAGTCACATGAGTCTATATCTTCATATTTTTTCATTATATCAAATAAATAAGAAGCTATTTCTTTTGAATTATGGACGAAAGTGTCATCATCGTAGATTATTTGCTCACAACAATTTTTTATTATATTATCATTATAATCCTTAAATACTGCCTTTCTTAAATCGTCATCTTTTATTGCTCTATTAATTATTTTTTCGAAAAACTTATCTACCTCTATATTGTTTTTTCCTTCAAAATCGTTTAATATTGGGCTTTCACTATTTCTATCAAGAACATGAATAATATACTTATGTATAACCATATCTAATAACCTCCATGAATTTTTTATTTTAATTTTTCTATTAATTCTTCCATATCTTTTGGAAGTGGTGCCTTAAACTCTAAATCTTCTCTAGTTCTTGGTTGCTTTAACTTTAAACTGAAAGCATGTAAAGCTTGTCTATTAATTAATTTTTCATCCACATGCCCATATAACTCATCACCTATTATTCCATGACCTATGTGATTTAGGTGAACTCGTATTTGATGTGTTCTTCCTGTTTCTAGTTTTAGTTTTAAAACTGTAGCATCATTTAATCTTTGTAATACTTCAAAATGTGTTACTGATGGCTGTCCATCTTCATGAACAATCCTCTTTATACTATCATCAGTAGGTCTATATATTGGCTCATTTATAGTACCAAAATCTTCTTTAACCACACCTTTTACTACAGCTATATACATTTTCTCAACTTTATCTTCTTTCATATCTGAGGATAAAACAAATTGAGCATAAGGATTTTTCGCCACAATAACTAAGCCTGATGTGTTCATATCAAGTCTATTTACAAATCTTATTTTTACATTTTCATTTTTTCCCAAAACATAATGTGTCACACCATTGGCAATAGTATTTTCGAAGTGACTCTTTGTTGGATGAACTACCATAAATGGTGGTTTATTTAACATTATTATATCAAAATCATCATATAAAATAGGTAACTTTAAATCTTGTGGCTTAAAATCTGCCATATCTTCATCAATTTTGACTTCAATTAAATCACCTTTGTTTATTTTATCTGCTGGCCTAACATATTTATTATTTACTTTTACAGTTTTATATCTTTTCATTTTTGATAATGATCTTACTGAAAAGTTTAGCTTATCCAACAATACTTCTTTTAAAGTTAAATTTTCATCTTCATTTATGTATGAAATAACATTATATTTTTGATCTTCTTTTCTAAACATGTATTCACCTACTTTTATTTAATATTATTTATCTTACCATAATTTCATATATTTATATAAGTAAAAGAAAAAAATCACACCATAATTTGTGTGATTTTAAATATTTAATAAAATTTATTTCACTTCTTCCATTTCTTCATATCCTTTGCAAACATCTATCCACTTCTCTGAATGAGAAAATCTTTCTAGCTCATCACAAGTTAATTCTATAGATGAATTGCTACTTCCTGCTGCTGGGAAAATTGTATCAAACCTCTTCATGGAAAGATCTAAGTATACTTTTACTTGATCATTTTTAATGGCAAACGGACATACACCGCCTATACCATGGCCTATGTATTCTAATACTTCCTCTGGTGTCAACATTTTAGCTTTATGTCCAAATTCACTTTTAAATTTCTTATTGTCAATTTTAGCATCACCAGCTGTTACAATTAATATGGCATTGTCACCTTCTTTATTTTTGAAGGAAAGTGTCTTTGCAATTCTAGCAGGAATAACTCCCACTGCCTCTGCTGCCAATTCAACTGTTGCTGAAGATAACTCATGCTCCATAATATCATTATCTTTATTATACTCTTTTAAAAATTCTCTAACTTTTTCTACCGACATAATTTTACACCTCCATTTACAGCATTTCCTTATAATTATTCCCAAAATAAGTATATCATATAAAGTTATTTAAAGAAGAAAATTCCCTATTTTTGAAATTATTAAAATAAATAGAGGTTTTTATCTATTTTTGTATAAATATTTACATTACAACATGTTTTTATATAACAAAGAATATTTCCTAAATTTACATATATTTGATATAATACAACTTATAAATGAGGTGGAACAATGGGGAGAATCATAACAATAAATTCTAATAAAGTACAAAAATCTCTTGATACTAGAGATATCTTACATAAAAAATTAATTAAAGTTGGATTTGACGTTGACTATGAATATAATCCTAAAGCAGAATTAATAATATCTATAGGTGGAGATGGCTGCTTTTTACAAACTATTCGAGATTATAATATTCCAAGCATACCTTTAGTAGGAATTAATACTGGCCATTTAGGTTTTTTTCCAGATATAACTCCAAAGGATATAGATGCTTTTATTCAATCTTATTTGCAAGAAGATTATGTAACTCAAGAGTTGCCTCTTCTTCAAACTAAAGTTTCCACTAGCCATGGCTGTTTTAATATTTTTGGCATAAATGAAGCTGTTGTTAAGGGGGATAAATCTAGAACTATTCATCTAAAATTAGATATAAACAATAAGCGTGTACAAAACTTTAGTGGAGATGGTTTAATAATATCAACATCTGCTGGTTCTACTGCTTATAATTATGCCGTAGGTGGTAGCATTGTTGACACAAGTTTAAACGTTATTCAAGTTGCACCCATATCACCAATAAACACAAATGCCTATAGATGTTTCACATCAAGCATTATATGTTCACATGATTCCGTTGTTAATGTATCTCCGGAATGTGAGTTTGAAAATTCTACCCTAGTCGTGGTAGATGGTTTAGAGTATAATTTTAATGAAATAGATAATATAAGTCTTTCCATATCAGATAGAAAAATCAAGCTCCTTAGAACATCAAATTATGAGTTCTGGAGTAGGGTGTGTGAGAAATTCTTATAAATTATAGGAGGAAAGAATATGAAAATTGGAGTACTTAGTGACACTCATGGAAGTTTACCTTATTTAGAAAAAGCATTGGATACATTGTCAGACTGTGACATATTACTTCATCTTGGTGATGTATTATACCACGGTCCTAGAAATGATCTTCCTGAAGGATATAACCCGAAAGCTGTAATAGAAATAGTAAATAAACTAGATAATATTACAATAGTTAGAGGTAACTGTGATGCTGATGTAGATCAAATGGTTATAAATCATCCAATTGAATCTCCTTTTGTACATAAAAAAATAGACAATATTAGTGTACTTATGGATCATGGATATCAATCATCAAGAGAAGATATAATAAATAAAGCTAGAGAATTAGGTGTAGATATACTTATTCAAGGTCATACTCACGTAAAAGAATTATCTGTAGATAGAGATATTATAATTCTAAATCCTGGTAGTACTGCTATACCAAAAGATGGTACACATTCTGTAGCAACAATAGAAATATTAAATGATGACAATATTGAAGATGAATTTGAATTAGAAATTAATCTAATAGATATAAATACAAAAGAAATAATTGAAATTGATAATTGTGATTGCGAAGACGGATGTGATTGCAAATAAAAATTATAATTAATAAAAAAGGCTAACTTTTCAGTTAGCCTTTTCTTATAGTATATCTACTTTTTCTAATATATCATGCATAACTAATAACCCTAAGAAGAATATTATTCCTAATATTCCTGCTACTTGTATACCCACAAATATTGCTATTATTGTAAGCAATGGACTTATTCCAACATTTACAGATACTAACTTTGGCTCTAATATTTGTCTAAGTATTGATAATCCTATAAATACTATTGCTATTCCTATAGAAATAAAATAGTTTTCTATAACAAAGTAATAAATTATAACTGGAACAAATATTACAATTATACCTAAGAAAGGTATTAAATCTAGTAAAGCGCCTATTATGGCCAAAGGTAATCCATAAGGAATCTTAAATATTGAGAAACTTATCCATATAACTAAAAATGTAATACTCATTAAAATTGTATATGCTTTTATGTACCCTTTTATTGAAGACATTATTTCATTTTTTACCCTACGTACTTTTACTTTTGTGTCATCTGTAAAAATATTTAAAAAAGAATTCTCTATTTTATCAAAATCTTTAGCTATAAAATATGTAGACATAAATAATGTTATTATTATAAGTACTACTGTGGGAAGAGATGTTGCTAAATCTATTATCTTGGCTAACATTGTCTTAGCTATATCCGCAAGGTTCTTCCCATAGTTTGCTACTAAACTTTGAATGTCTATACTGTTGTTAGATATTCCCTGAAAATAGTTCACATATTTATCTAGGTTGCTTACCCAATCATTTATCATTGTTCCCAAATATGAATAGCTATTGCTATCTATGTTATTTAAAAATGAAACTAACTGTTGGCTTCCTTTGACTAGTAAAAATGAAGCTAAGAATATAACTAATCCAACACCTAATAAACTTAAAAACAAAGTTGATATTCCTTTATTTACTTTAAATTTTCTTTTTAACTTTTCAGATATAGGGTTTATAATAACCGCTAACAAACCTGCTATAAAGAACGGAGCTATATATCCAAAAGTTTTTACAACTAATAAAAATAGTAGTAAATATATAACAAAAAATATTACATTATTTTTTAACTTATATAAAAAGGATCTATTTAGTACAGACACACACATCATTCCCTTCTCTATCTTGATTATATGCTCAATATAATCTTTATATACAAAACTCGTCTTATTTTAAAATACAAATAAAACACTGTTTAAAACAGTGCTTTATTTGCTATAACATTATTCTGATTTTCTTTATTCTGTTTTTGTCTACTGACTCTATATTAAATTTAACTCTATCTACTTCTATAAGTTCATTTTCTTCTGGTATGTGTTTGATATATCCTATAATATATCCTCCTATAGAGTCAAATTCATCAGATTCTAAGTTAATATTTAAAACTTCATTTACGTCGCTAATTTTAGTACTTCCTTCAACAAGGAACTCATTAGAACTAATTACTTCTATTTCATCTTCTTCCTCGTCAAATTCATCTTCTATGTCTCCGACTATAACTTCTACTAAATCTTCTATTGTTATTAAACCTGCTGTACCGCCATATTCATCTACTACAATGGCCATTTGACTTTTGTCTTTTTTCATTTCTTCAAGAAGTTGCGTAATTTTCTTAAATTCATAAGTAAAGAAAGGATCTCTAATATATTGTTTTATATCAAAATTAGCTATTTCTTCATCATTTAAGAATATTACATCTTTTATATTTAATATACCTATAATATCGTCAATTGTCTCTTCATATACAGGCATTCTACTTAACTTTTCTGTTTTAAATAATTCAATTATTTCTTCATAACTATCTTCTGCATCAATAGCTACAATGTCTAGTCTTTGAACCATAGCTTCTTTTGCTTGCATATCACCAAATTCAAAAACATTATTGATTATTTCTCTTTCTTCCATTTCTAATAAACCTTCTTCATGACTTACATTCACCATGGTTTTTAACTCTTCTTCTGTAATAAATGGTCTTACACCATGATCATCTACGCCAAGAAGTTTAAATATTATTTTTGTAATAACATTAAATACTGCTACTACTGGCTTTAATATTATCATAAAAAATTTAATTGGTTTTGCAACCATTAATGCTACTTTTTCAGGAGTACTAGCCGATATAGTTTTGGGTGTTATTTCTCCAAAAACTAATACTAATACAGTCATCAATGCTGTTGCTGCTGCCACACCTTGTGTTCCCCATATACTTATAAATAATGAAGTAGATATAGATGTTGCTGCTATATTAACTATGTTATTTCCTATTAATATGGATGTAAGCAATCTATTAGAATTCTCTATTAAAGAACCTACTAATTTTGCTCCTCTAACTCCATCTTCTTCCATATGTCTTATTTTTATTCTGCTAAGCGACATTAATGCTGTCTCAGATGCAGAGAAAAATCCTGACCCTATTAATAAAATTACTAATAAAACTATTTGAACCAAACTACCGGTCGAGCTATCCAACCTTTACCACTCTCCTACATATATATATTTTATATTATTAAGTATTATAGCATAATTTAACATCATTTTAAATTAATTAATTTTATTAAAGCGCCATTGTAAATATTATATCCATTTTGTCCCTTATTAATTTAAACTTATAATAAATAAATCAATAAGAAAAATACTTTTAAAAAATTATCCTGAAAAAAAAAGTTTTTTTTATCATTTTGTGTCATTTTATGAATATTTACATATATTAAAATTAAGAAAGGCTAATACAGAGTCTTTCTTACAACAATAATATTTTGTTGTTACTCCTTTGTTGATATTTATTTCTGAGCTTCGTAAAAAAATGTATAAAATTCTAAAAAACGGAAAGAATTATATATGAGAGCGGAAATTATATATCTCTCCCCCTAATAAGTATATATTTTTTAAGGCATCTACTATTCCCCCAGTAGGTGCCTCCTTTTTTTAATATGAAAAAACCGACCCTTTAAGGCCGGCTTTAATCTAACTATATTCTATTTTCACTCTAGATCCTTTGCCTACATCACATGGACTAACCAATAGTTTTACTGGTACTCTATTTTTTAGCTCCTCCACATGTGAAATTATACCTATACTTAGTTGATCATTATGAAGATTTTCTAAGGACTCCATAACTACATCTAGTAATTCTACATCTAAAGATCCAAAACCTTCGTCTAAGAAGAAGAACTCCAAAGGACTACTTCCTTTTAATTGTATTTGAGATGATAATGCAAGCGCTAAAGACAATGATGTTAAGAATGTCTCTCCTCCTGATAGTGAATCAACACTTCTTCTTTGTCCACCATTCATATTATCTCTCATTATAAAGTTTAGATTTTCATCTATTTCTAGTGCATATCTACCTCTAGTTATAGAACCTAATCTTTTTGATGCTTCTAATGCAATATATTTAAGTTGATTCGTTGCAACATATTCTACAAACTTATTTCCCATTATTAATTTATTTATTTCATCTAATAAAGATAATTCATGTTCAACTTTTTTAACTTCTTTAGTTAATTCTTTTATTGATAATAAAGATTTTTCAATATTTTTAAGCTCATTTTCCTTTGAACCAATATTTTTTCTTAAATTAGCTATCTCATTTTTTAATGAATTAATTGAGATATGAAGATTTTCAAAGTCTTCAGCTTTTATATTTCTTCCTTTTAATTTTTTATTTAAATCAGATATTTTTACTATTAAGTATTTAGTCTCTTCATCAAAATATTCTATTTCACCTTTGTATTTATCTTTTTCTTCTCTTGGTAAAATAGATTTTTCCACAGAATTAACGCAGTCAAATTTATTGTCTATTAATAATGTTGTTAATGTTTGATTTTTACTTTCTAAGTGTTTTTTAGCCTGAGATAAAATACCATCTTTACTACTTTTTAATTTTGTATTTTCATCAAAATCATGTTTCTTATTAACTAACTCTTCATGTAGTTCCTTTTCATTATTTGCTATTCTATCAATATTTTTTATAGTAGATTCTAATAGTTTTGCTGGTGAAACACCCTTAGCTATTTTGTTCAACTCTTCTTCTTTGTTTTTTAATTCTTTATATTTAGTATCTCTAAGTTGAATCAAATTAGAAAGTTTCTTGTCGATCTCATTAAATAAGCTGTCTTTTTCCTTAAGTTCCTTATCTAAAGTTTCTTTTTCTTTATTTAGAATCGACATTTCCTTATTTAACTTTTCAATTTTCTTTTCATTTTCTCCAATTTCTTTTACCTTAGATCCTAAATCATTAAATTTAACTTTAGATTTTAATCCTAAGTATTCTAAATTAAGATTATCATACTTTTTATTTAAGTTATCCATTTTTTCTTTTAATTCAGTACTTAATTTCCTATCTAAATTTAAATTTTCCTTTATTTTAACTTCTTCTTTTTCCACATCATATTTTAAATCTTTTATCTTGTATGTTTCTTCAACTGTCTTGTTTTTATCTTCTTCCCAAGATAATACTTTTTCTTCTAGTATTTTTAGTTCCTTTTGTTTTATTTCTATTTCTTTTTCCAATGAAGAAGAATTATAGTCTCCTAATTTCACTGATAACTCGCTTAAAGTTTTTCTTTTTATACTTTCAAATGAATTAATTTCTGTATTCTTCAAAGCTAGTTCATCATAATTTTGTTTTTCTTTATTGTACTCCTCTTCTAATTTTTTAATTTTCTCTTCAATTAGTTTGGCTTCTTCTAAATTGGCGTTAACATAAATTTTTTCATGATGAGTAGATCCACAAACAGGACAAGGTTCGTTTTCTTTTAATTCTTCTCTTAAATAAGCTGCCATATTTTTATATATTAGGCTTTCTTGTTCCTCTTTTAAATCTTCTATAGTTTTATTTATTCTTTGTAATTTTTCACTACATTCATTTAAATATCTTTGATTTTCAAATTTACTTTTTTCATTCTTGTTTAAATCATCTTTAATAGAATTAATTTGTTTTTCATAATCCTTTGTATTTTCCAATCTTGATTTTAAATTATGTAGATATTCTTTTTCACTTGATACTATCTTGTTATCTCCAGGACAATTTCTATTTAAAGTTTCCTGATGATCTAAAAGTTTTTTTAGTTTTTCATTTACTGATGATTTATTCTTTTCCACATCAATATTTTTAAACTTCAAATCTTCTATTCTTTTACTTACATCTTTTAATAATTTATTATTTTCTTCTTTTTCCACACTTAATTTTTTTAAATCTTCTTCTTTATTATAAGCTTCAAATATATTTTCTTTTAACTCTGTACTTATACTTAAAGATTCAATATTTTTATTATTGTATTGAATTTTTTTATATTTATTATCAACTTGATTTTGTAAATCAATTATTAGTTTTTCTAAACCTTCTTTTTCCTTATTATCTATATCAATTTCTTTTTTTAACTCTTTAATATCATTATTTAAAACTTCTATTTTCTCTTCTAAATCTATTCCTCTTTGAAGTTTACTTTTTTCTTCAATTAATAAAGGTATCTTTTCATTTTTAGCTTTCTTTGCTTCTTCATATCGAATGGATAATAAATCTATTTCTTTTTTAATATTAATTATAATTCCTTCTAATTTTTCAACTTCATTAGAGTTTTCATATATATCTTTTTCTAATATTTTTATGTCATTTATATGAGGAATAATAGTTTCTCCTCTTTCACTTCTTTCAATTGCTTCTCTTTTTATATTAATTTCTTTTTCTTTTAAATCTATTTGTAATTTTCTATCTATATGTTTTTGTAAAGATTTTTGATCTTCGAATATTATTTTATTTTCTTCAAATTCTTTTTCAGCTTTTAATAAGTCTTCATTTTTAATTTTTTCTAGATTCTTAGCTTGTAAAAGTTCTTCTTTAATTTCCTCGTATAATTCTTCTGTAATCCCTTCATGTTGACTAAGTTTACCATTTAAACTGGTTAAATCTTCTTTTGACGTATTTCTTCTTATCTTAACCTTAGTTGAAAGCTTTTCACCATATTTTTCAAGATTAAATATTCTTTCAAGCATTTTTCTTCTATCTCTATCTTGTAGTTTTAAAAACTCACTAAACTTACCTTGAGGTAAAACTACAGATCTTGTAAAATCATCAGAAGTTAATCCTATAATATCTTGAATTTTACTTTTTACTTCTCCAACCTTGTCAGCAAGTACGTTTATATCTTCGTTGTCTTTTATTTCTCCTAAAAGCACCCTGGAAGTTTTAGTACCTCCTGCTGGTGTATTTTTTATAGTTCTTTCAACAAAATATCTTTTTCTGTTATTTTTACTTCCTATCTCAAATTCATAATTTACAATTGCTTTTTCACAGCTAGAATTTATATAATCAGTAGTATCTCTAGAAATATCTCCATACAAAGCTATAGTTATGGCATCTAATATAGTAGATTTACCACTTCCCGTATTACCAAAAATACCAAACAATCCTCTTGATGTTAGCTTTTCAAAATCTATGGTTTGCTTATCAGTATAACTATTTAACCCCGTTAGTTCTAATTTAATTGGTCTCATCGTCTTCACCCTCTTCGCTTACTATGTTTAAGAATAAGTCCATAAGCTCTCCCCTTGGCTCACATTTTTCTTTGAATTTGTAAAAATCGCTAAATAATTGGGCCATAGATTTTTCCTTTAAGTCGATTTCTTCCGCCTCATATTCAGAGGTAATAATTGGTTTTATCTCAATAATATCTCTTAAATAAGATTTCATTTTCTTTATATGTTCTTGACTTATAACTTCATCTGTTTTTATTTCAAAGTAAGACCATATGTCTCTGTCTTTATTTTCTTCGCATACTTTTAAAGCTTCTTCTATGCCATCACATTTGAAAACCTCAATAGGCTTATAATTATTAAAGTATATAGTTTCTATTGAAGGTTCTTCATTTGCATGTATTTCTACTATATTTGCTCCTTTAGCATAAATTCTCTCTTTTACGCTATATTGTAGTGGTGATCCTGAATAATATACATTTAATCTTTCAGATGCTTTTTGTGGCTTATGTAAATGTCCTAAAGCAGTATATTGAGATTTTTGTGGTAAATCACGCTTATCAACTACAAGACTTCCTCCTAGTTGTATTTGTCTTTCTGAGTCAGATGGATCACCTCCACATACAAATAAATGAGATACAGCTATGTTTATGCTATCTTCTTCAAAGTTTTCTTCTAAATTTCTGAAGATATCACCTATTTTGTTAGAGTATGTTCTTTGTAGTTCTTCTTCACTCTCCACATCTTTCATTGCATCATTTAATCTTTTCTCACTTGGATAAGGCAATGTAATTACAGTTACTTTCTCTCCCTTAATGTTTAATTTTAAACATCCCTCACTGGCTTTCACTATTTCATAACCTTTATATTTTTCCTCAGTTGCACTGCTTAATGGATATCCTAAAATTATAATTCCTTGCTCTTTTGCAAGAGGTGATACAGCAGATAATCTTTCTGGATTATCATGATTACCTGCTATAATTAGTACACATCTATTTCCATCATCAGCTAATCTACTAACTGTTTTATAAAATAAGGTTTCTGCCCCGGCTGGAGGATTTGAAGTATCATACACATCTCCAGCAATAATAACCATATCTATGTTGTTTTCTTCAACAATTTTTATAAAATCGTTGCAGAACTTTTCTTGTTCCTCTAATCTTGAATGGCCTTCCAAATTTTTACCTATATGCCAATCTGATGTATGAATAAATTTCATGGCTCCTCCTTTAATTTTTTATAATTTAATTTCTTCATCTATATTAAATAGATATAAATACTTTTCTTTAACTTTTTTACCCGTAAGCTTATTTAAAGCCTCTGCATATAAGTCTAACTGTTTTTCATATCTATTTATTACATCTTGTTTGTTATCTTCATCTATATAGTCTGTTTTATAGTCTAATATTACTATTTCATCTTCTTCCTCAAAGTATAAGTCAATTATACCTCTAAGCATTAGACTCTCCTCTTCATAGGTTGCCCTATTATTTTGAATATCTTCATTATTTAAATAAATATCGTTCATTTTTATCTGAGAATAAATACTTTGCTCTCTTTTTATTAAATGCGATGATAATGCTCTTTTTCCTATATTAGATTTGAAGAATTTATATATTTTAAAAGGATTAATAACTAGTGATTGTTTTTCACTTATTATTTCTCTTTTAATTAAATCTTTAATTTGAGTTTTTATTTCATCTATCGTATTTATTTTATCTAAATCAAGAACTTCCATAACTAGATGGACTATTGTACCCCTTTCCTGAGGGCTTATTTTATTCTTTGCTTCACTTTCTTGAATAAATAATGGTCTTTTTAAAGTTATTTTTTCTTCATACAAAGGTTGTGAATAATCTTCTTCATGAATACTTTGCATTTTTTTGATTTCTGATACAGATATACTGGCAGAAACTTTTACACTTTCTTTGTAAGGATATAAGTAATTTAACTTTTCACTTATTTCCTCCTTATAATCAGCTTCAGTACTTTTTTCTTCCATTTCTTTTAGTAATGTTTCTATATTAGTTTCTTCTTCTTTTTCTTCAACTATTACATCTTCTTTTTCCCATGTGTCTAAAGACCATTTAGAGTCATGATTAGATTGTGATAAAGTTTCTATATCATAGGCTTTTCTTATTTCCTTAAAGTCTTTATGTTTTAATACAGAAGGCATAATCCAATCTAGATAATTTCTAGCTTTTAACACATCATACTGAGAAACTGGATTATCACCATCTAAGTTTTTGCCCCACTTATGTAGTGTTCCTGGAATATCTTTTACAGCACCAGTTAATATAAGTTTTTCTTTTGCTCTTGTTAAAGCAACATATAAAATTCTCATTTCTTCTGAAAGATTTTCCAAGTTCATCTTATATTTTAAAGCCTCTTTTGCAATACTTGGATAAGAAATACGTCTATCTATATCTACAAGCTGTGGCCCGAAACCTAATTCATAGTGATATAACATATCCTTTTTAAAGTCCATTGTGTTGAAGTTTTTGCTCATGGCAGAGCAGAATACTATTGGGAACTCTAGTCCTTTACTTTTATGTATAGACATTATTCTTACAACATTGGCATTTTCACCAAGAGTTTTGGCACTTCCCATATCTGAGTTGGATTTTTTTATTTTATTTATAAAGTTTATAAAATTGAAGATTCCTTTAAAACTTGTTTCTTCAAACTGCTTTGCTCTTTCAAATAAAATCTTTAAGTTAGCTTGCCTTTGACTTCCACTTGGAAGTGCTCCTACATAAGCATAATATCCACTTTTCATGTATAAATGCCATAAAAACTCATCTGTACTCATATACAAAGATTTTTCTTTATATTCTTTTAATTCTCTTAAAAAACTTCTACATTTTTCTCTTATTTCCTTCTTTCCATCATCTTCACTTTCACTAATTAATCTTATACATTCATAAAGGTTTGTATTGTTGTTTTCCAATCTAATATCTATAAAATCTTCTGGTGTAAATGAAGTACAAGGAAGTATTGGTGATTTTAAAACAGATAGTAAAGGTATATCTTGCATTGGATTATCTATTATTCTTAAAAATGCCATTACAGTTTTAATTTCTATAGTATCAAAGTATCCCATTCCCGTATCTGCATAAGTAGGTATTCCCATATTTATTAATTCATCGGCAAATACTGGAGCCCACGCAGATGTTGCTCTAAGTAAAATCACTATGTCTTTAAAATCTACCACTCTATAATCATCTAACTTTTTATCATATACTTTATGTATATTTCCTTCTTCATCTGGCAACATTAAATTTTTGATTATTTTCCCAACCATACGAGCTTCCAATTGTATATTATCTAACTCTTCTTCTGGTTGTTCTTCTTCATTTTGGTTTTCTTCAGTAGTTTTTTGAGCTTTTTCCATTAGATGAATTTCTGTAGGTCCTCCCACAATTACTTTTTCTTCTAGGTTTTCTTTAAAAGAAGCTCCTAAGTTTAATGCCTCTTCTTCTGTATATTCAATTTCACCTATGTTTTTACTCATAATATTTTCAAATACATAGTTACAGCTGTCTATAACTTCTTTTCTACTTCTAAAGTTTTTATAAAGCATTATTTTTCTATTTTTTTCACCTTTTTTCGTACCATAAGTAGCATATTTGTCTAAGAAAATTTCTGGCTTAGCTTGTCTAAATCTATAAATACTTTGCTTAACATCTCCAACCATAAATCTATTTTGGGTTTTAGTTTTTGCTATAGTTGAAAGTAAAACTTCTTGTACAAAGTTTGAATCTTGGTACTCATCTATAAATATTTCATAAAACTTATCTCTGTACTCTAGAGCTATATCACTTCCTATAGCTTTACCATGCTCATCTTCTAAAAATTCTCCATTTTCATCTTTTTTTATTAATATGTCTAGAGCAAAATGTTCAATATCATTAAAGTCGATTATACCTTTTTCTCTTTTTCTTTCACTATATAACTCAATAAAACTTTTAAGTATTTTACTTAAAGAACCTACTACAGGATATAACATTTTTATTTCTTTGTTTAAATCAGAAATATTTTTGTTAAACGTGGAACTTTGTATAGACTCTAAAGATTTTTTTGCATCATCTCTAATTTTTTTAGCTTTATCTTTAGCATCTTTTATATATTCCTCTGCTCCCTTAGGAATTCTTTTTACTCCTTTTGCATAATTTTCAAATTCCAAAGAAATAGCCGCTCTATATGCCTCTTCCCAATTTTCTTCACAACTATCCAGTAATCTTTTTATCATTTTATACTCTATTTTTAATTTATCGGCAAAAGTTTCTAATTCTTCAATACCTTCCACCATTTCTAGTGCTTTATCAAAGTTTTTAACTATACCATTAATTTGAATTTTTATAGTATCTAAAATAATTTTTGCCCACTTTGATGTGGAAAAATCAAAATTATCATCTATATTAAAGTCATTTACACTGTCTTCTAACCATTTCATTGGATAAGGTGAAGACATTACAAAAGAATAAATACTAAGTACCATTTGTTGTAAGTTAGTATCTCCTCTCTTTTCACTGTAGCTCTCCACTAATTTATAAAAATCATCTTCTTTTTCTTCATAAAACTCTTCAAAAATTTCTTCTATTGTTTCTAACTTTAAAATACTACATTCTGTTTCGTCACCTATTCTAAAATTAGGGTCTAGATCGATTTTATGGAAGTTTGATTTAATAACCTCCAAACAAAAGGAATGTATTGTCGTTATACTAGCTTTATTTAAAAGCACTAGCTGATTTTGTAAATGGCTATCTTCTGGATTTTTCTCCAATGCCTTACCTATAGCATCTCCAATTCTTTCTCTCATTTCCGCTGCTGCTGCATTGGTAAAGGTAACTACTAGTAAGCTATCTATGTCTACAGGTTTTTCTTTATTCGTTATTATTTGTATTATTCTTTCAACTAATACTGCTGTTTTTCCCGAGCCAGCAGCTGCTGCTACTAGTAGATTGCAATCTCTACTATCTATTACTGCTTGTTGTTCATCAGTCCATTTTGGTGAGCTCACTATTTCTTAACCTCCTTCTCCATTAGTTTTATTACTTCTTCATCGCTTTTATCATTAAGAATTGTATACGTATTTCCTTTTATTGATGGATCAAACTGGCAAATTGATGAATAAGTACAGAAATCACAAGATGTCCCATTTTTATTTTTACATGGAATTATGCTTATATCTCCTCCTACCATTCTTTCACAAAGGTCTTTTACTTCGTGTTTTACATATGCTCTTAATATATCAAACTCTGGCTCTGTAACTCCTTTGGTATATCTACCTATATTTCCATTTTTGTCAAAATTAGCTGGTATAACTAAAGATGTTTTTCGCTCTCCTTCTTTAAGAGACATATCCATTTCTCCGATAATGTCTACATCTTTTAACACCAATCCGTTCATTCTAAGTTTTTTTAATATTTCTTCATTTATTACAGCATCCTTTTGGTCTTCGTTGCTTCTTACAATAGGGTTATCTATTCTGTTATAAAGAATAGCTGCTGGTTTTAAGTTTGATTTTTTATGTCTATCACTGTCTATAATTGCGTCTAAATAAACTAATAACTGCAATTGTAATCCATAATAAACTTCTGTTAAGTTAATAGATTTATCTCCAGATTTATAATCTATAATACGAATATATTTGCTATCATCTTTTTCCAACTCATCTATTCTATCTATTTGACCTACTAAAGTTACTTCTTGGCCATCATTTAATACTAATTTTATAGGTGGGTATTTCCCATTTTTCCTAAAACTAACTTCGTAGTCAACAGGTTCAAAGTTTCCTTGTTTTATTTGCATAGAAATAATACTAATTGCTGAAACTAGCATCTTTTTCAATCTATATGCCAAATACTTGTATCTTTCAGAAGAATTTAAGATAAACCCAGGTATTTTGCTTATCATTTCATCTACAATAATAGATACTCTACTTCTAATATAGTCTTCATCTATTTCATGCCAATTTAATTTATCTTTGTTTAAAGATTTAGAGAAAATATCAAGTATATTATGTATAAATGAACCTAGGTCTGGTGCTGTAAAAGAATATTCTTTTCTTTCCTGTGCTTTTAACCCATATTGAATAAAATATGAGAATGGACACTGAGCATATCTTTCTAGCTTGGAAATACTTAAGTTTTTATTTTCATATAATTGTTTAATTTTTTCTCTTTCTACTTTTTCCACTTGGTTGGTATAGCTTAGTCCGCTTACTACTTTTTCCAACTTATTCTTATATTCTTCGTCACCTAAGAAATATCTATATAAATCTAGATAAACTTCATTAATATCTCCTCTAATTTCAAATTCCTTAATAGCATTAATTAGCTCATTAAAAGTAGGTGCTTTTACTGTTATATTGTCTAAAGCTGTATCCGTAGAATTATCCAGACCTTTCAGCACATAACTTTTTATGTTAATATTAGGGAATATCTTTTTAAGTCTAGATATAATTATAGAAGGTCTTAGAGTCTTCCCTTCATGATCTGATATGGGATAACTTATTGTTAAGTTTTCACTCGTATAAGTTAATGCCTTATAAACTAAAAATTGCTCTTCATAAGTCTTTGTCTTACTATCTATATCAACTTCTATTCCTTTTTCACCTAAAGAATTTCTGTCTTTATCACTTAAAAGCCCACTTTCCTTTGAAATCAGTGGGAATATACCATCAGTAGTTCCTATTAAATAAAGATGTTTTGTGTTTGAGTTTTTCATTCTGTCCACAGAACTTACTAAAACTTGGTCCATACTTGGAGGCACAAGTCCTAACTCATACTCATCAAATCCTAAACTTATTACCTTCATAAATTTATCCAAAGATATTTTTTCATCACCCATTAACTCTACCATTTGATCAAGTATATCTACTACTATTTGCCAAACTTGTGAGTATTCTTTAGCAATTTCCAAATCGCCTTTTTCATTGAAGTTGTTAATTAATTTTTCTAAAGTTTCTTCTATATTAATATCCAATAAAAACTCATACACATAAGTACATATTTCTTTGACAGTTTTATTTTTCTTATCCAGCTTATTTTGCAGTTTTATAATCGGTTCTAATATTTGATTTCTAGTTTCATTGATTCTTTCTTTTTGCTCCAAATCAAATTCACTTTCTTCTGCCAAATAATTTTGATTAACTTTATACTCCCATTTTTCTTCAAACCACTTTTTACCTGTAATTCCGTTTTGAAGTACATAATTTTCAAGTAAACTTATATCTTCATCACTTACACCTATAAGTCCACTTTTCAAATATCTAAACATTGTCTCATAAGAATACCTTCTGTTTCTCATTTCTAATGCAGAAAGAATTAAGACTATAATAGGATTACTCTTTGCCTCTCTTTTTGAGTCTATAAAGTTTGGAATTTCATATTCCTTAAAAATTGAACGCACTAAAAAATCATATCTATTTAAATCTCTTGTTGCCACAGTTATATCTTTATATCTTGCTTTTTGCTCTCTAACTAAATGAACTATATCCTTTGCCACTTGTTCTACTTCATCATATAAATTATTAAATTCTTTAATTTTTATATGCTCAGTTTCTTTTTCATATTTTCTATAAGGATATGCATGATAAAAAGCTTCTAAATGTTGCAATTCTTCATTCCCATTAAATCTTTTTACATTTTCATTATTTAAATTTATGTTAGTATGAATTTTTACACCTTCTTCTGCCGCAATTTTATATAGCTTTTCATAAGTATATTTTGTTCTTGAGAAGGCATCATTTTTTGAATATGTAAATTGAGTTAAAGAATCTATAGTTAAGGAAATATAAACTTCTTTAGCTTGTTTTAATAATTCTTTTAAAATACTGTACTGATTTGGTGTAAAACCAGTAAATTCATCTATATAAATGTAAGCATCTTTAAAGTAATCACATTGTTGTAATTTTGAACCTAAAGATGTTAATAAATCTTGAGAATCCACGTAATTTTCATGTAGATTTTTTTCAAATTCTCCATAAATCTTAGCAATATCCATCAACTTATATCTTAAAGTTTCATTTTCTATTTCTCCTGCTATATTTTCTAAAACATCTGGTGATACATTATATTGCTTTAACTCAGATATAATATCTGTTATAGATCCTACAAAACCAGACTGTGTAGAAGACCTTCCATAAACTTTAAGGTCATTACTAATTTTATCTATGGATTTGTATATAATCATAGCCTTTCCACTGGAGTTAATATTAACATCAGTAAGCCCCCCCACCTTGGAGAATACTATGCTACTCATGGTTTTAAAACTTAGCACTCTACTTCTTAAATATTTGTCCTTTTCCTCTCCTTGGAAAAGTTTAGACATATTTTTTTCCATCTCAAATGAATATTGTTCTGGAACTAAAAGAATTACAGGACTAGTTTCGTTGTCTTGTACTCTTTTTTTTATTTCATTTAGCATAAAGGTTGTTTTTCCTATTCCACCTCTACCTAATACAAATCTAAGACCCATAAATGTCTTCCTCCAAAATTTCATAATTTACAGCTTCACTGTTACAAAGCTTATTAAACTCACAGTATTTACAGTGGTTTATATTTTTATTTATATTTTTTTCATTATTAAAATCTTCATTTTCTATATTATCAATAATATTTAAAATCTTCATTTTATTTTCTTCATGAAGTTTATCATCGTATTTTATAGTCACTGGTTTATTTTCTAATGCTGGCTGATAATAATTCATACTTATATTCTCAATTTTATAATTTGAATAAAAGTTTTTTCTTATTATCTCTTCAGCTAAAAACATATAAACCATACTTTGCATTCTATTAAGTGCATTTTTATATGTAATTTCCTGGTTCTCAGTTTTCCAATCCCAAAGATTTATTTTATCCTTCTCTATTATAACTAAGTCAACTTTTGCCACAACTTTTCGTCCATTTAAATTTAAATTCATTTCATATTCTGGCAAATATATATTACCTTCTTCAATTGGCAACAGATCTTTTATTTTATTTATCCATTTATTAAAATTTTTATCTTCACATTTTCCTATGGGAATATTAGAGAAATATCTTTCGCACAATAAGTGAAAATCTCTTCCATATTTTAAGCTGTCATAATATTCCCTACTTCCTAAATCATCATGTTTCCAATTTATATTATCTATATATTTATATTTAAACTTAGAAGGACATGATTTATAAGTATTTAGAGAGTTTTGACTATATGTAAAATATTTTAATTTATCATTCATTTAATCATTCTCCTTTTTTATCTATAATACATTTTAATATATTCAAATACATAGATGGATTTTGTTTTTTCTTATCTGTAGAAGAATTTTTTGCACTGGCAGACAAAATTAGCATCTCTTTTGCTCTTGTTATTCCTACATATAGAAGTCTTATTTTTTCTTTAATTAGACTTTCTTTAATTTCTTTTGAGTAATTTTTAGTTACTTCACCATTTAAGAGAAAATCTATTTCTGCTTTTATATTTGCTTCTGGATTTTTATATTTTTCTTTTAAATACCACTTATCACATTGAAATTTTTGGTAAATATTGTCCGGGAAATTAAACTCTGTCATTCCCAATAAAAATACACAATCCCACTCTAACCCCTTTGATTTGTGATAATTGCACACAGTTATACTTCCAGGTAATGGCTCGTATCCATTGATTTCACTAACAACCTCTATTATATAACTAAAAACTCTGTTTTTCCTGTCACTTAGCAAGTTATATATTTGTTGTAGATTTATACTGTTGTTTTCTGCTACTAAATACTTAACATAAAAAGCCAAATAATCTACTATTGCTCTTTCCTCTTTTTCAATTATCATTCTGTCTCCAATGAAAAGAATCAACTTATCTATTCTAGTTAAAGGATATTCTATAATATTTTTCAAATTTTGTATTCCATATAAAAAACTTTGGTATAAATCACTATCTGTGTCTATTATTATATCTTTTGAGCATTCATCATCATATAATAGATTTTCCACAGTTAAATGTTCTTCTCTTAATAATTGTATAAAATCTTTTTTTCCTTCTTTATTATCGGTTTTTATATAAACTTTATCTAATACTTCTATTAATTTTTCTTTGTCGTCACAATTGAGTATAAAATCTATTACTAATGCAATATTATCTATTACTCTTCTTTTTCTAAGAGAATTAGGTCCCAACTCTTCAAATTCCAAATCTTCTTTTATAAGTTCTTTTGCAACTAAATTTACATGATCATTATATGGAACTAATATTCCTATACTTTTATCTGGGTATTTTTTATTAATATTTCTCACAAACTTTACAGTATTCTCTATTTCATTATCAAAAGTTTCATAATATTTATAGCTAATTTGATATCTATCCGGCTGAGGATTTTCTTTATACCCTCTATTTTTAGGAACTGTTTTAATATCCATATCTTCCAAAGCATCCTTACACTCTGGCTGTAAATTTTGAGTTACATATCTTACTAATTCATTGGCAAGATTTATTACGTCTTTTGAGCTTCTATTTGACATATCCATCCTAAAACAACAGTCACTGTTTTCTATGAAATTTTTAAAAAACTTTGGGTCTGATGAAGAAAAAGTTCCTGTTATACTTTGATTTATATCCCCAACTCTTACAAGATTATTATGCTCTTCACAAATAAGTCCTATTATCTTTCCTTGAATTTCATTTGAATCCTGACACTCATCTTCAAATACATATTGGTATTTATTTTGATATTTTCTTTTTAAATCTTCATCAATACTTAAGGCTTTATATGCCAAAATCAACATATCATCATAGTCTAATAATCCATTGACTTTTAATTTTTTTTCATACTCAGTATAGATAGGAAGAATTATTTTTAAAACACCCCTACGATTTTCTTTCATATATTCATTTAATTTTTGTGGAGTAATATCTTTGTACTTAAGTTCACTTATGGTATTTTGAACTAAATCATAAAACCCCTTATCCCAAGCCTCTAACTGTCTATCTGCCCACATTTGATCTTTTTGCTCTTTCACAAAAAATCTAAATGCTTTTTCTCCCCCATTTAACTTGAAATTATTAATACAGTCACCAAGAATCATAGTTTTTTGCAAATCATCAGCTATATTAAAGTCTTCATTTAACATAACTATCTCTGGCTTTTCTTTTATAATTTTTACAGCCAAAGAGTGTATGGTCATTACTTCATAAGAATTTTTATCTTCTATATTTTCATCTTCAAGAATTTTCTTTATTCTAACCTTAAAGTTGTTCACTGCACTATTCATATAAGTTAAAATAAGTATCTTTCCTTTACCCTGTCTATTTTCTTCCAAAAGTTTTGCTACTAAATTTGTAACTATAAAAGTTTTACCAGCCCCTGGCACTGCAGGAACTGCCATTTTTCCACCTTCATACTTAATTATAGGAAGCTGGTCCTCTCTGTAATTTATCTTATCCATTAGTTATTTCTCCTTTATTCAAAAGCTTTAATAAAAGACTATATAGCATACTTTCCTGCATAAATCCATTTACACTATACTCACTTTTAAAAGCATATATTTTCTCACTATTTAATAGCAAGTTATAGATTAAATTATATAGATAGTATTTTTTGTTTCTATCTTCCATTTCATCACTATAAATTTCTTTTTCATTGAAAGATTTTCTAAGAACTAATGGATTTGCAATGTCTTTTTCTATTTTCATATTCCAAGCATTACTTCCTACATCTACCCATAATTGTATCTTTCTATTTATATTTGCACTTATATATGTGTAAGGCGTTGTAATAATTACTTTATCACTATTTTTCATATCTTCGATATCTGCAGATACATAATAATCATTTATATTATCTTTTAAACACCTTACAAATACTTCATATTTTTCTTTTTCTTCTATATTTAATTCCTCTAGTATTTCACTAAAAATATCCCCTTGTTTTATAATCTCCTTGCAAAAGTCAACATTTTTCTTACCATCTTTAAGGTGAAGCATTTTTTCTATATAAAATTGTAATAAAAACTCACTTATCCTCAAATTATCTTTTTCTTTGTTTTTAATATATTCAATTAAACTTTTATATTGTTGATTTTCATGTCTTTTGTTAAACATTTTTATAGCTCTTATCTTATTTATATCAAATAATACTTCTATAAAATTTATGTACTCCTCTTCTTTTATTAAATATTGCAAATTATAGAAAATACAAGTGGCCACAACTAAAGCGTTGGCATAAGGATGATCAATAATTTTATTATCTAGTTTGGTATTAGCTACTTTTATCTTCTTATACTTTAATTTATTACATATTTTGTAATCTAAAATAGAGTTATTTATAGGTGAAATTATAACAATGTCTCTTAGATTTTTACCTTCCTTCATTAATTGTAAAAGTTTTTCTGTTACACCTTCTATCATTTCATCATATAGATGATACCCCTCTTCCAGTTTTATACTTTGATTTTCTTTATACAAAGATTTAATACTTACTGTTTCTAGATCATATAATTCTTTTTTAAAATACTCTTTTACTATGTTTTCTTCTATATAGGATATATCCACATTTTTAAATGAAGAGTAGTCTTTACTTTTATCATAAAAAATATATCCACACTCTACCTCATTTAAAAGCTCACCAATAAAATCACATTCACTAACACTTGCATTTTCCAAACTGTCTACAATTAAATATCTATATTCTTTTTTCAATCTTTTTCTATAATCTTCATTATTTAATAAATAATTATTGTATAAATATACAGCTATAGAATTATCAATTATTCCATTTGATAACAAGGTTTCCATATAAAAATCTACAACTTCCTGCATTTGACTATAAGAATATCTATTTAAATCATTTCTATTTTTCTTAGAATTATATATTTTCTCTCCTATATTGTTAATATCTATATTATTAAAGCAACTTTTACTTAGATTATCTAATATATTTCTACATATACTTTTATTTGTACCCACTATATCTTCAAAATAATTTTCTTCTTCTCTTGTCTTATTTATATATTTCGTAATAATATACTCACTTAAGCTTTGGGAGATAAAAGAGGGGCTTATTTTGTTTACTTTTATTTTGTCACAATTATTTTCTATTATTGGCCAGTATTTTATTAACTCCCTTTGTACAAAGTGACTGTATGTGGTAATTCTTAATTCTTCACTAAAGGGAAGATTTATTGTTCTCATATAACTTAATTTAGTAATTCCATTTGGTACTAAAAAAAGCATATCTTTTGATCTATAATTATTTTCTTTTATTATGTTTTCATATATATTAATTATTTTTTCTTTCTTTTTGTTTAAATCTACTTCTTGGAATAAATATTTCATCTAATCACCTTTTTCTAAAGATTTCATTTTTATCTATCTATAATTATATAATATTTTCTATTTTTTTACTCAACTTAGCAAAGTAAATTTATATTCTTTGCATATCAAAAAATAAAAAAGTCTATGTTCTAATATAATAATTAAAACATAGACTTTTTCTATTACATACTTTGTTTAATTTTGTTCTTTTTTTTCATCTAATTTTACTATCACTACCTTAACCACTATCCATAATATTATTGCTGCTATAACAAATATAATACCTCTTCTAACAGTAATTGCACCTGCTAAAACACCAGTAAGCATACAAATTAACCAATCTATTGGACTATATCTAAACTCTGAATATTTCATATGATGTCTTTTATCATATGCATATGTACCTAGTCCAAATAAAATAAAAAATACCCCCACTACAGTTCTTACAATTTCAATTGTATCCATAATGTACCCTCCATATTTTTTACTATTCTTGCTTGCATATATAGTAGCAGATTTTTTCAGGTAGATATATATTTCTAAGAAATTAATTAGATTATAAACTTTAATTTGTTTGTTTTATCATTTCAATAAAAGGTTTAAGTCTTGTAGTTATCAATAAAATCATTTAGTACTTGAAATTCTTTTGTTATCTAGTTTAATATTAATCACTAGTGCAAATGCAATTACACCATACATTATAAATGTTCTAAAATATTCTCCTAAGGCTACGTTGTCAAAGAAGTTTTGACCTGCTAAAGGAGATAATACAAATAATATATGTAAAATCACAGTTCCATAAAGAGCATTTTTTACAGATGCTCTTTTTATTGAAGCTCCACCTGCAAGTAAAGCCGCACAACTCATAACATCTGTGTTCAAATGTTCTGTATAAACATTTAATGACCCTATATTTTGTAAATATATAAATTGACCTATAGCCGCTAGCACTGTGGAAATTATCATAACTATTATTCTGGTTTTATCTACTGATATTCCCAAATTCTCTGCCTTTTCTTCGCTAATTCCTATTGCTTTTATTCTTTGTCCAAGAGAAGTGTTCAAAATATAGTAAACTATAAATCCTGTGAAAATTACTACTAGTATTAAAAATATAGATACACTTATTCCACCTATTTTTATACTACCAAAGCTCTCAAAAAACTCTTTATAGCTTTTCAAGTCAACCATATTTTTTACACCTATGCTTGTACTAAGTGCTATCTTTTCATTATTAATAGGAATTAAAGTTCCAAAGCCTGCCATAAAAATTAACTGGTAAATATAATTAGCCAAAGCAGCAATAACAATTGAAGTTATCATCTCCTTACCTTTAACCTTGTTCATCAATTTTCCCAATATATATCCTATAATCAAAGCTAAAATTACGCTAATAATAAAAGTCACTAGTACTCCTATTCCACCTTGCAAATTTAAATTTAAACTAACTAAGTATGCTCCTTGAGCTGCCATTGCTCCAACAGTTATTCCAAAATTAAGTCCCATTCCTGCAGCTATTGGAATTACTAAGGATAAAACTAATATACCATTTCTAATAAATCTAACTGCCACCTGCTCACCCACTAATGTTAAGCTCACATTAGCTAGATAGAAACATATTATTATTAAAAACATAAACAATAAAGGAATTCTACTACTTTCTTTTTTCAAAAAAACCAAAGATAAGTTATTATTTTTCATTAGGCTTTTCTCCTTTCTTGTTTTAAGAATGCATAAAGAATTATTCCATTAGTAATAATCATACGAATAATTTCTGCCATTTCTGGAACCAATAATTGATTTGCTATTGGAGTTGATAATAAATATATACTTTGATATAAAAATGTTCCTAAAACTGCATGAAATAATGTTGCCCTTTTACCTATACATCCACCTATCAAAATTGAAGATATAGCTGGAAAAGTAAAGGATGAAGGCGAGTTGTAAAGCTCTACAAATCCATAGCTCTGAGCATAAACAATTATTCCAACACCTGCAATTATTGTAGAAATTACTACAGCTTTAATTCTTGTTTTATCTATATCAACACCTGATAAAGTGCAAAAGATTTCATTTTCACCAACAGATTCCATAAGCTTTCCTTTTCTTGAGTTAAAATATAAATATATTAAAGTGGCAATAACAACGTAAAACATAATTAAACCTATTGGTATTTCAATATTATTTACTTTTACTACCCATAAATCGTTTAATACTCTAGCAAAATAATTATCTAGACTAATTTTCGGTCTAAGTCCCTTACCTCCTATAGGATATAACATTTCTCTATTTGAAAAAGGAGCCACAGTCCAGAAGAAATTCATTATTGGAATAAATGCAAATCCTATAAACATAGCTGCAATATCTTCTTTTCCTTTAACATGATTTAAAATCTTTCCATATATTATTCCAAAAATTATGGCTACTAAAATAGATACTAATATGGCCATAAAAAATCCTAAAAATCCACTTAATCTAAATTGTATTGAAACACACATTCCAATAAGTCCTGCAATAATACCTATAGGCAAACCAAAGTTCATACCTACACCTGCATTTATCATAGGAATCATGGCAAGTACCAATACTCCATTCATTACAAATTTTACAAATGAACGACTAAGAAGTTCTCTCATATCCATATTTAATTTATAAGCTATTATAATTAATAAAAATAAAAATCCACTAATTATTATTTGAGGCTTCTTGATTTTCATAATATTCGCCCTCCCCTGTATAAGCTAGAGTAAACTCTTCATCACTACTGTTTGGAGGTAGTATATTAGATAACCTTCCTTCACATAAAACTGCCACTCTATCACTGATTCTTTTCAATTCTTCTAATTCACTAGAAATTACTACTACTGTCATATTATTTTTTTCATTCATTTCAAGTATCATGTCCAAAATTTTTTCTTTTGCACCTATATCAACTCCACGAGTAGGTTCTAGAAGAAATAAAATTTTAGGATTCATACACAAAGCTCTAGCTATACAAATTTTTTGTTGATTTCCGCCACTTAGTTGCATAACTTCCTGATTTTTGTCTACGCATTTTATTTCTAATCTTTCTATATAATTCTCAACTGTATCATTTATTTTTTCTTTGTCTTTTATTTTAAATAATTTCATTATTTTCTTTAAAAATTTATTTTTCCCATATAATCCCGAGAAAACTATATTGTCTTCTACAGAATGTTCCATAAGCAATCCCATTTTTTTTCTGTCATCTGGAATTAAAAATATACCTTTGTTAATATTCCTCCTTATATTACTAACATTAATAATTTCATCTTCCATAATTACAGTACCCTCAGATGGAAATAGTCCCATAATTCCATATCCTAATGCCAACTTACCATGACCAGATAAGGATGTAATTCCTAATATCTCACCTTCTTTTATATCTAAATCGATTCCCCTAAGCTCTTCTCCTGGCATATTTACAAAGAAATTCTTCATTGTAAGTATCTTTTCATTTTTATTTTTTTTACTATCTCGTTTAGTTTTAATAACTTCATAACCCATCATGGCATGTGTTAACTTTTTTATAGTCATTTCTTCTTTTTTATATTGTGTTACTATATGACCATCCCTAAATACAGTAACCCTGTCACATATGTCCTTTATCTCATGTAACCTATGAGATACAAATATTATTGTCATTCCATTGTTTGCTAAGTTTTTTATAACTTGCATAAGTTTTTTTGAATCTTCTTCATTTAATACTGCTGTTGGTTCATCCAATAATAATATTTTTAGTTTATCGTTATCTATTTCTCTAGCAATTTCTACAAATTGCATAGCATTTACTGATAAGTTTTTTATTAATAATTCTGCATCAATATTAAATCCTAGTTTTTTCAGAATTTCTCTAGCTTCTTCACTATTTTTATTTTTATCTATATATGCTAAATTTTTGCCTAGAATTTTTTGTGTACTTTTAATTTTATTTTCCCTTGTAAGTTTGATATTTTCCCATACACTCATTTCTGGTAATAAAGTGAATTCTTGATGAATCATACCCATACCACATTTTATTGATTTTTCTGGACTATCCATATTTACAATATTTCCATCAACTATTATATCACCTTCATAGCCCCCACTATGTTTTATAACTGAATTACCAAATAAAATATTCATAAAAGTACTTTTCCCTGATCCATTAGGTCCTATAATTCCATGTATTTCTCCCTGTTTTATTTGTAGATTAATATCATGTAGTACCTGTACATTTCCAAAATATTTATTTAAATTTCTAATTTCCAGTGCAAATTTTTCCACTTTTATTCTACCTCTCTGCTTAATTAAAAATAGGTTAATACAAAATATATTTATAATAAATATTATATTTTGATTAACCTATTTTCTTTTATATTTTAATTTTTAGGAAAACTTACTTATTATAAATTAGCATGATTTTATTTTTTATTAATTCTTAATAGAAAATTGATTCCATTAACATTACGAAGTAGTTATCAAAAGTTTTTCCTTTATCTTCTAATTTAGTATAATCAACTTCTACTCCGAATTTTTCTTTAGTTAATTCATTTAATTTTTTTGCATCTTTATAGTCAAAGTCATTTTCAATGACTTCTTTAGCAACTTCTACTGCAAATTGTGGCATATAAACAGTTACAGGTATTGGCCATCCTGAAAGTCTACCTTTCATACCAGCTGAATCAACCTTTTCACTTATCATATTATTTATTTTATCAAAATTAGATTGATCCTCTTCACTTATTTCAAGTCCAAGAACTGTTGGATAAGCTTGAGTAGGTGTTGGACAACATTGTTCAGCTACTGTATATTTTAAGTTTAATGCTTCTTTTATTATTACATCATACATTGGACAATTTGAACCAAATATATTAGTATCTTTCCCATATTTCTTTATTTGTCTTGGTATATCTTCTTGTAAAAATTGTTGCATAGCTTCCACACTATCTCCTGTTTGTGGATCTGGTGTTACAACTTCAACAAATTTCATACCTAATTTTTTACAAGTTTCTTTCATCTTGTCTTTTCTAGCAGATATTAATGGCTTAGATAAGTGAGTTGGGAATGAGTAGTGAACAAAAGTTTTAGCTCCCATTTTATTTGCTTTTTCAACTATAGTTCTTCCTCTTTCTAGCCAGTTAGTATCTAAGTTTAAGTCTATATATTTACTCATCATTTCTGGCTCATCAAATATTGGAGCAGTTATTGTAAGTATATCTGGATTTTTTTCTTTAATTTGTTGGAATGCAGGTATTAATCCTGATTGTCCTGATGAAACAACCACAGCTTTCATAAGTGGGTCGTCTGCTGCTGATACTATTGTACTTATACATGTTTCTATTTCTTCTTCAAAGTTTTCAGGTAAAGTTAAATGTTTTACTATTTCTGGGTATTTCTTAGCCATTTCTTCACCAGCACGGTACTCATCTTCACTTGTTGACAAAGTAGGTGTAACAATTGCTATATGATATTCATCTTTACTATTCTTTTCTCCCCCGCTTTGTGTACATCCCGTTAAAAACGTTACCATCATTACTGCCGATAATAATACTGATAATAATTTCTTCATCCTCATCCTCCACATAATATATTCATTCTAATTATATGAAGCATCTTATACAAAGTAAATATTATTATTAAAACTATAAATATATATAAAATTATATGCATATAGTCTATAAATAGGGGTTATATATAGATTTTTTCTATATATAACCCCTTTAAAAACAAATATTTATTTCCAATTTATAATAATTCTTTAAACAATCTTAAAGCATTTTTATAAAATACTTTCTCTATATCTTCTTCTCTAAAACCCGACTTCTTCATTTCATCATAAATTAACTGCATCTTTGATGAATTTTCAAATTCTAAAGGACAATCTATACCATCAAAGTCACTACCAATTCCCACACAGTCTATCCCACCAGTATTAGATATATATTTAATATTATTAATAATATCTTCAATCTTACTAATATCGTTAGATTTATAATTATTATTTAAAAATGAAGAATAAAAATTTACGCCAATAACCCCACCTCTTT
The DNA here is from genome assembly GCF_036812735.1 of Terrisporobacter glycolicus ATCC 14880 = DSM 1288. Lineage (NCBI taxonomy): Bacteria > Bacillati > Bacillota > Clostridia > Peptostreptococcales > Peptostreptococcaceae > Terrisporobacter > Terrisporobacter glycolicus. The sequence goes on from NZ_CP117523.1 coordinate 3,535,799, forward strand.
CTCCTATTTTTTTTATCATATCATCTGTTAAATTTCTTTGATGAGAACACACATTTCTAGCATTGGAATGGCTAGCAATAAAAGGCTTGCTCGTATTATTATAAACATCATAAATTCCATCATCTGATAAATGAGAAACATCTATAATCATTCCTAAACTCTCCATCTCATTTATAAATTCAAACCCTTTTTCTTTTAAACCTTTTCTTTCATTTTTTTCTTCATCATAAAAACAACCATTTGGATAAGACAATTCATTTTCATAATTCCACGTTAATGTCATCATTCTTACACCTAGTCTATAAAAATTTCTAAGTAATGATAAGTTCCCCTTACAAACTCCACCTTCTTCTATGGATAGTAATGCTGACATCTTATTGTTTTCAATATTCTTTAATATATCTTCATAATTATAAACTATTCCAATATCATCTTTATTTTTTTCAACTTCATCATAAAGTAAATCTATATAACTAAGGCAAGATTCTAAAGGTTTATTATTACTTCCCAAATCTACATATGATGCAAAAACTTGAAGCATATAATCACCTTTCTTCATTTTTTCTATATCTAAATGTAATTTATTTTTTTTTAAATTTATATTTTCTCCACTTTTTCTAATATCATATAATTGTGATATTGTATCACAATGAAAATCAACTATTTTCATTTATTTCCTCCTAAAAACTTCTTTTTATATTTATTATTTTTGATCTATTTTATTATATAAATCATAAGTAATATCCTGCATAAGTCTTTCATACTCAGGAACATTTACATTGTTTCCGCAAAAACATACTATGAATGGTTCCTTAGCAAATACTATGCCCACATCATGAGTTATATTAGTATCTTCTCCTGTTTTATGAGCAATCTCAATTTTAGGTTTCAGACTATGCAAGAAAAAAGGCATTTTTCCATTTAGCCTTTGATTTTTTAAAATACTTATCATTTCTTCACTAGATTTTTCATCAATTAAATCTTTATTATACATTTTCTCTAACAAATATCCCACATCACTTGCACTTATATAGTTTTCTAATCCTAATTCTGCTTTTTCGCTATCAAACATTTTACGATTAAGAACTGTATTTTTTAACCCTATCTCTTTTATTGTTTTATTAATATTATCCATTCCTAATTTATCAATCAATATATTTGTAGCATAATTATCACTAAGAATTATCATAAGTACGTACAAATCTTTCAATGTTACCCTTAAATCTTCTCTCATATAATTTAATGCTCCACAAGAAGGCACCTTATCATCTTCACAAGTTATAAAAAATTCTTCTTTTTTTATCTTATCTTCTTTTATTTGCTTAAAAGCTTCTACTAAAATTGTAAGTTTTATAACGCTGGCTGCTAGCATAATTTTCTCTTCATTATATCCAATAGTATTATTCGTTGTTAAGTTTTTATAATAAAAAGATACATCACCCTGCATATTTTTTAATTTACTAATTATAGTCTCCATCATAACTCCCCCTATTTAATTTAATTATATTATTAATATAATTCTACTCTATATAACCCATAAGTGCACTTTCATTAAATCAATTATGATATAATTTAATTATCATGCTTTAAAAATACTAAAGGGGGATTTATGTTTAAAGATATTAAAAAGAAAAAAAGAGAATTGAGTAAGGAAAATACACTAGAAGTATTAAAAAATGGAAGAGAAGGAATATTATCTACTATAAGTGAAAATGGATATCCTTATGGTATCGCTGTAAATTACGTTTATCATGACAATTGTATATATTTCCACTGTTCTAATAGCGGTCATAAATTAGAAAATATAGCTAAAAATAATAAAGTTTCTTTCTTTGTAAATTCTGATATAACAATTCTTCCAAAAGATTTTACTACTCATTACAAAAGTGCAGTAATATTTGGACATGCATCTATAGTTAATGATAAAGAAAAAAGAGATGCAATTATTGCAATAGGAGAAAAATATTCTCATCCTCATATGGAAGAAGGTATAAAATACATAGATAAAGCACTCAATTCATTTACTGTAGTTAAAATAGAAATTGATCATATAACTGGTAAATATAGTGATGGAGCTAATTAAATAAAAATAGACTAAAATTCCTAATATCCATGGAACTTTAGTCTATTTCTTTTTTTATTTATTAAATTTATTATGGTCTAATTATATTAGTAGCTCCTGCTAATTCTTCTACTATAGAATACATATTAGTTACTTTACCAACTTGTAATTTATCTTGTAAATTATAGAAGTTCAAGCAAGTCCCACAATTTAATATTTCCACACCATGTTCTTCTAGCATTTTTAAGTCTGCTATAGAATCTGAACCTTCAGCTGATAATTTTACACCGCTATTATATAATAAAACAGCTTTTGGATATTTATCTAATTGAGTTATAGCATATATAAATCCTTTAATAAGAACTTTTCCTAACTCTTCATCACCTTCACCCATTTTATCACTACTTAATACTACTACCATTTTTTCTTCTTTTTCAACAGTGCATACAACTTCTTCAGCTATTTTATTTTTAGCAACTTCTCCACATTGTACCTTTATAACAAAGTGATTTTCACTTACTTTTTCATAAGTAGATTCTAAATTTTTTTGACTAACCATTTTTGTTACATTTTGTACAGCTATTTCATTATCTACGCTTACTTCCACAATAGCTGACTCAGTTAATGCATCTATTGCTTTTTTGGCTTTAACAACTGGTATAGGACAATTATCTCCTATTGCATTTACTTTTACTATATTCATCTTGCGCCTCCTAAATATTGCTTGTCTATATCTTTTTATTTAAATCCAATAATAGCAGCTCCTAAAGCTCCTATTATTTGGGCATCTTCTGCTATAAATATTTCCTTATTTAAATTGTTTTCTAACATTTTAACTAACTCTTTACTTTGTGCCAAACCTCCAGTAAAAGCTATTGTATCTTCCAATCTAGCCTTATTTAGTATAGATACTCCCTTATTAGCAATAGATTTTAATATACCTGCTGCTATATTTTCCTTAGGAATATCTTGTGCCAAAAGACTTACTATCTCTGATTCTGCAAACACAGTACACATACTAGAAATATTTTCAGGAGTTGCATCTTTAGCCAAATCATCAATATTTTCTATATCACTTCCTAGCTTGTTAGAAGTAACCTCTAAAAACTTACCTGTACCTGCTGCACATTTGTCATTCATTATAAAATTAACAACATTTCCATTATCATCAATATTTATAACCTTACTATCTTGTCCACCTATATCTAATATTGTTCTAATATTTTTATTTAAAAAGAAAATTCCCTTTGTATGACAAGTTATTTCTGTAACTGTTTTATCAACGAAGTCCATACTAACTCGTCCATAACCAGTTCCTATTACTCTTTTTATTTTACTACTGTCAATTCCATCTATCAAGGCCTCATAAGCTTCCTTTGATGTTTTCTTAGGACTCCATCCCGTTGGTACAATAACCTTTTTTGCTATTTTTTCTCCATCAAATAATACAGCTTTTGTTGCGACAGACCCTGAATCTATGCCAATACTATATATCTCCACTAAACTAACAACCTTCCTATTCTCCAATTATTTGTAAAAATAACCTTTCCAGATTTTATTTCCATAAATAAAGATTATTTTTATATCTAACACATAATTAATTTCTTTTCTTCAATCATCTCTATAAATGCTTCAAATCTTGTTCTTAACTGTTCTGTGTCTGACTGAGAATAGTCAGTTTCAATAGCCATATAATGAATATTTTTATCATTAACCACAAATTCTTTTATTCTATTTCCTTCCACATTAAATGGATGACATGATTGAAGGGCCACATCTATTACACCATCAATCTTAAACTCTTCTATTAAGTCTTCTAACAATTCTATTCTCTTGTCATTATTCATCATGCAAGCACATCCTATATTTAAATACTTTTTAGCTATAGCATCATAAACATCTGGATTGCTTTCATCAACTAGTTCTCTATTATTTCTTATAGATGAACATAACTCATAAGCAACTATTGATCCACCAGATTCTTCTATTGTATTAATAATTTTATTTGTACATCCACCAATTGGAGATCCTGTAATTAATATTCTAGGTGCATCTTTTTTTACAGGAGATTCTCCTCTTTCATATCTTGCTTTTGTATCATCAATTACTTTTCTTAATTCTTTTTTTAATGCATCCCTATCAAACTTAAATTGAGCTTGATAAGAAACTTGGTACAATTCCATTCCTGTTAAAGCTGAAGGCTCTAATTTTCCTAAATCATAGTACTCATTTAATAGTCTTCTCTCTTCATTTTTATCCTTAATAGCTTCTCTTATATCATCTTCACTTATAGTAGTATTTAATTCTTTTTCTAATACTTCTTTTAATACAATTATTTCATCTTTCCAAAGATTAAACTCATGCTTTCCAGTTGCTCTATTAGGCATTTGCATTATATGTGTTGGTTTCACTTTACCTAACTCTTCATACATCTTTTTCTTTCCATCACAAGTTGTTTCCCCAATAAGTAGGTCAGAGAAATAGAAATATGGACATGTATCAGTTATTGCATGACCATAACTTGACTTTATTAAAGGACATAGATTTCTTGGTAGTATTTTTTCCGCTTCTGGAATTGCTTCCTCACTTACTCCACATACTCCTACTGGAACAGCCTTTGCAGCAATAGGTAACTCAGATGGTGTAAAACAGCAAAATGTTCCTACCATTTTTCTTCCACTATCTTTAACTTCTTTAGCTGCTAAAAAACCATCTTTTCTTGCTTGCGCAAAACTTTCAAATTGACTTGGTAAATTACTCATTTATATCCCCCTAAAAACAATAAATTATATTCTATTATTCAGTTTAAATCATCTTCATAGTACCAAATCTAAATATAAAAAACTATATTTATTGAAATTATTTATATAATCAACTTATTTATCATTTTTTTCTATAATTAAGTTAATTTTAAAGCCCCATTACTATCTTGTTAAAAATAAAAAAAGATAAACTTTTATAAAATAAAAGTCTATCTTTTTACATAAAAAAAATTACGTGGCTACGTGCTACTCTCCCAGGGGGTCGCCCCCCAAGTACCATCGCCGCTCAAGAGCTTAACTTCTGTGTTCGGAATGGGAACAGGTGTATCCTCTTTGCTATAATAACCACATAATCTTTATATAAAGTATTAACTTTTGTTAGTACTTTCAAAACTGCTAACATTTAATGTTTCCATCATATTTATTGGTCAAGTCCTCGACCTATTAGTATCAGTAAGCTACATATGTTACCACACTTCCACCTCTGACCTATCAACCATGTAGTCTTCATGGGGTCTTAACCTTACGGTGGGAAATCTTATCTTGAAGTAGGCTTCGCGCTTAGATGCTTTCAGCGCTTATCCTTTCCGTACTTAGCTACCCAGCTATGCCCTTGGCAGAACAACTGGTACACCAGCGGTACGTCCATCCCGGTCCTCTCGTACTAAGGACAGGTCTCCTCAAATTTCCTACGCCTGCGACGGATAGGGACCGAACTGTCTCACGACGTTCTGAACCCAGCTCGCGTACCACTTTAATGGGCGAACAGCCCAACCCTTGGGACCTACTACAGCCCCAGGATGTGATGAGCCGACATCGAGGTGCCAAACCTCCCCGTCGATGTGGACTCTTGGGGGAGATCAGCCTGTTATCCCCAGGGTAGCTTTTATCCGTTGAGCGATGGCCCTTCCATGCGGTACCACCGGATCACTAAGTCCGACTTTCGTCCTTGCTCGACCTGTATGTCTTGCAATCAAGCTCTCTTCTGCCTTTACACTCTACGTACGATTTCCGACCGTACTGAGAGAACCTTTGAGCGCCTCCGTTACTCTTTAGGAGGCGACCGCCCCAGTCAAACTGTCCACCTGACAGTGTCCCACTACCTGATTCAAGGCAGCTGGTTAGAATCCCAGTACTACAAGGGTGGTATCCCAAGGATGGCTCCACACAGACTGACGTCCATGCTTCATAGCCTCCCACCTATCCTGTACATGTAGCACCGAGACTCAATGTCAAGCTACAGTAAAGCTCCATGGGGTCTTTCCGTCCTGTCGCAGGTAACCGGCATCTTCACCGGTATTACAATTTCACCCAGTCTGTTGTTGAGACAGTGCCCAAATCGTTACGCCTTTCGTGCGGGTCGGAACTTACCCGACAAGGAATTTCGCTACCTTAGGACCGTTATAGTTACGGCCGCCGTTTACTGGGGCTTAAGTTCACTGCTTCGGTTACCCTAACAGATCCCCTTAACCTTCCAGCACCGGGCAGGCGTCAGCTCCTATACATCGTCTTGCGACTTAGCAGAAACCTATGTTTTTGGTAAACAGTCGCTTGGGCCTATTCTCTGCGGCCATGTTTCCATGGCACCCCTTCTCCCTAAGTTACGGGGTCATTTTGCCGAGTTCCTTAACAACAGTTCTCTGGCTGGCCTTAGGATACTCTCCTCACCCACCTGTGTCGGTTTGCGGTACAGGCACCTTTAACCTCGATAGAGACTTTTCTCGACAGTGTGAAATCAGCTACTTCGCTACTAAATTTCGCTCCGCATCGTACCCCAGCATTATTCAGGCGGATTTGCCTACCTGAACTGCCTCAATACTTGCCCGCACATAACCAACAGTGCGGTTAGCTTATCCTACTGTGTCATCCCATTTCTCAAACGGTTATTGGTGGTACAGGAATATCAACCTGTTGTCCATCACCTACGCCTTTCGGCCTCGGCTTAGGTCCTGACTAACCCAGGGCGGACGAACCTTCCCCTGGAAACCTTGGGTTTACGGCCTGTGGGATTCTCACCCACATCTCGCTACTCATGCCAACATTCTCACTTCTATACAGTCCACATCTCCTTACGGTAATGCTTCAATCCATATAGAAAGCTCTCCTACCCATCATAAATGATGCCGTAGCTTCGGTAGTACGTTTTAGCCCCGGAAATTTTCGGCGCAGGATCACTCGACCAGTGAGCTATTACGCACTCTTTAAATGAGTGGCTGCTTCTAAGCCAACATCCTGGTTGTCTGTGCAATCCCACATCCTTTACCACTTAACGTACATTTAGGGACCTTAGCTGACGATCTGGGCTGTTGCCCTTTTGACTATGAATCTTATCACCCACAGTCTGACTCCCAAGCATAAGAATACGGTATTCGGAGTTTGATAGTCTTCGGTAAGTGCAATACCCCCTAGGACATTCAGTGCTCTACCCCCGTTTCTCTAAATCTTGAGGCTAGCCCTAAAGCTATTTCGGAGAGAACCAGCTATCTCCGGGCTCGATTGGAATTTCACCGCTATCCACAGGTCATCCCCGAGCTTTTCAACGCTCGTGGGTTCGGTCCTCCACGAAATTTTACTTTCGCTTCAACCTGCCCATGGATAGGTCGCCCGGTTTCGGGTCTACGTCAACTAACTATACGCCCAGTTAAGACTCGCTTTCGCTGCGGCTCCACACCTTAAGTGCTTAACCTTGCTAGGTAACGTAACTCGTTGGCCCGTTCTACAAAAAGTACGCAGTCACACAAATAATGTGCTCCTACAGCTTGTAAGTGTAGGGTTTCAGGTTCTCTTTCACTCCCCTCCCGGGGTTCTTTTCACCTTTCCCTCACGGTACTATACGCTATCGGTCACTAGGTAGTATTTAGGCTTGGAGGATGGTCCCTCCTGCTTCCCACAGGGTTTCACGTGTCCCGTGGTACTCTGGATCATATCTGAAGTCTTCTTGTTTTGACTACGTGGCTTTTACACTTTATAGCGGAGCTTTCCAACTCTCTTCGTCTACAATAGCCTCTTCGTTATGATATGTCCGCAACCCCAGTGAAGAAAACTTCACTGGTTTGGCCTGTTCCGCGTTCGCTCGCCGCTACTTACGGAATCGAATTTCTTTCTCTTCCTCCGGGTACTTAGATGTTTCAGTTCCCCGGGTTCCCCTCGCATAGCTATGTATTCACTATACGATACTTAGACATTACTCTAAGTGAGTTTCCTCATTCGGAAATCTTGGGATCACAGTTTACGTGCAACTCCCCCAAGCTTATCGCAGCTTATCGCGTCCTTCATCGGCTCCTAGTGCCAAGGCATTCGCCCTACACCCTTAATAACTTGACCAGTTATTAAATTTGATATTTTTAAAAGTTATCTTCTTTATATGATATATTTTTTAAGAAGTTTATCTTCTTCTTTATATAATGTCATATCACTAAATGTTATGCAGTTTTCAAAGTACTAAAGCACTTATTAAATAAGTACTAATGGTGGAGATGAGGAGGATCGAACTCCTGACCCCTTGCGTGCAAGGCAAGTGCTCTCCCAGCTGAGCTACACCCCCATATGCTTTTCAACAAAATATATTATAATCACTTTGTCGAATGTTGTCAATATTATTTTTTAAGAGTTTTAAAGAACCCTCAAAATTAAACAGTAGGTTAATTCTCCCTAGAAAGGAGGTGATCCAGCCGCACCTTCCGATACGGCTACCTTGTTACGACTTCACCCCAGTTATTGATTTCACCTTCGACACTCGCTTCCCAAAAGGGTTAGCTAAGTGGCTTCGGGCGCCCCCAACTTCCGTGGTGTGACGGGCGGTGTGTACAAGACCCGGGAACGCATTCACCGCAGCATTCTGATCTGCGATTACTAGTAACTCCAGCTTCATGTAGGCGAGTTTCAGCCTACAATCCGAACTGAGAATGGCTTTAAGGGATTAGCTCGGCCTCACGACTTGGCTGCCCTCTGTACCACCCATTGTAGCACGTGTGTAGCCCTAAGCATAAGGGGCATGATGATTTGACGTCATCCCCACCTTCCTCCAGGTTATCCCTGGCAGTCCCTCTAGAGTGCCCAACTTAATGCTGGCAACTAAAGGCAAGGGTTGCGCTCGTTGCGGGACTTAACCCAACATCTCACGACACGAGCTGACGACAACCATGCACCACCTGTCACTTCTGTCCCCGAAGGGAAAAATGCGATTAGGCATCGGTCAAAAGGATGTCAAGCTTAGGTAAGGTTCTTCGCGTTGCTTCGAATTAAACCACATGCTCCGCTACTTGTGCGGGTCCCCGTCAATTCCTTTGAGTTTCACTCTTGCGAGCGTACTCCCCAGGCGGAGTACTTAATGCGTTAGCTGCGGCACCGAGGGGGGTAACCCCCGACACCTAGTACTCATCGTTTACGGCGTGGACTACCAGGGTATCTAATCCTGTTCGCTCCCCACGCTTTCGTGCCTCAGTGTCAGTTACAGTCCAGAAAGCCGCCTTCGCTACTGGTGTTCCTCCTAATATCTACGCATTTCACCGCTACACTAGGAATTCCACTTTCCTCTCCTGCACTCAAGTCTCCCAGTTTCAAGAGCTTACTACGGTTGAGCCGTAGCCTTTCACTCCTGACTTAAGAAACCACCTACGCACCCTTTACGCCCAGTAAATCCGGATAACGCTAGCCCCCTACGTATTACCGCGGCTGCTGGCACGTAGTTAGCCGGGGCTTCCTCCTCAAGTACCGTCATTATCTTCCTTGAGGACAGAGTTTTACGACCCGAAGGCCTTCATCACTCACGCGGCGTTGCTGCATCAGGCTTTCGCCCATTGTGCAATATTCCCCACTGCTGCCTCCCGTAGGAGTTTGGACCGTGTCTCAGTTCCAATGTGGCCGATCACCCTCTCAGGTCGGCTACTGATCGTCGCCTTGGTAAGCCGTTACCTTACCAACTAGCTAATCAGACGCGGGTCCATCTCATACCGCCGGAGCTTTGATAAGAAATACATGTGAATCTCTTATATTATCCTGTATTAGCATACCTTTCGGTATGTTATCCATGTGTATGAGGCAGGTTACCCACGCGTTACTCACCCGTCCGCCGCTCTTCACCGAAGTGAATCGCTCGACTTGCATGTGTTAGGCACGCCGCCAGCGTTCATCCTGAGCCAGGATCAAACTCTCATAAAAAAGTTGTCCATTGCTCAGACTAATCATTATCTGAATATCTGGCTTGGTTTGTTTGTTGTTTCAGTTTAATTCTTAAAGAATTAATTTATTGTTAACCTACTGTTTAATTTTCAAAGTTCTTTGTTTGTTTCAACTTCTTTATCTTACCAAAGTTGTTTTTATTTGTCAACACTTTATTTAATTTGTTGATTCTTAAATAATTAAGTGTTTTGTCTTTTTTCGAAGACAAGTATAAGTCTATCATTATTAAAATATATTGTCAACAATTTTTTTATATTTTTATTATTTGTTTTTTTCATATAATTATTCTTTGTAAATACTTATATTTATTAAATTTATATATACATAAAAAGACTGCAAGATAAAATCAAGCAGTCTTTAATATTTCATAATATAACCTTAGTTATAACAAGAATATAGCAACTATAGTTGTTACTACAAATCCTATCATAATAGGTATAAAGTTTCTTTTACCTAATTCTATTGGGCTAACTCCGCAAATAGCTGCTGCTGCAACAAGTGACCAAGGAACTAAGCATCCGCCCCCTACCCATATAGCCGCTATTTGACCTAAAGCTGTAAGAACAGCTACATTTGCATGAATTGCATTACCAAATACTAAAGCCAATGAACCTGCTAGTGACATTCCTGAGAATCCTGATCCATCAAGTCCTGTAATACCACCAACAACTGTTTCAATTCCTGCTGCTGCGATTTTATTAAATGGCACTGCATTTGATAAAGCCATACCAATATCCGATAATAAACCTTGAGATCCTTTTGCCAAAACATCTCCAAATACTGTTGTTACTGATGCATCCCCCAAATAGAAAAATGCTGCTATTGGTATTATTATTGCAAAAATACTTATAGCAAAACCAAATCCATGAATTATATGTTGGCCTACTTTATCTAAACATTCTTTAGGGCTACTTAACGCATTTACAAAAACTAATAGTGCTACTGATGTTCCTCCTAGTAAAGCTGTTGCATCTCCACCTTTTAAGTTATACATATACATTCCTACTATATCTAATATGAACGCTACTGCTACAACAAGCACAGAAATTTTTGCTTTTGGTCCAACTTCTTTAATTTCCACTTCCGACTCTCTAGCCACTGCTAACTCTTGATCAAACATACCTCTTTTCATATCTCTTCTTAACATATAAAATGCCACTGATATGGTTACTATTGCCATGGTCCAATATAGTGGCATACCTTCCATAATTACTGACTGTACCGGTATACCTGCTGCACCCGCAGTTATACTTGGAGCCCCCTGAATTACGAAGTCAGTAGATAAGGCTAATCCATGACCAAATAAGTTAATAGCTACTGCTAAGCCCATAGCTGGCAATCCTGATCTAATTGCTATCGGTAGGAATATTGCACCTATTAATGCACATGCTGGAGATGGCCAGAAAAACCACGACATTAATAACATTGCTACACCTGAAACAAAAAATGCTGTTGTAGGGTTTTTTATTACTTTTGCAAATGGCTTTACCATAAAATCTATGGCATGATTTTCTTCTAATGCTTTAGATAGGGCTACCATAATACCTATGATTAGTATTATTCCTCCCAGTTCATTAAGTGCTACAACAAAGGAATTAAAAACTCCATTGAGTGCTCCTACAAAGTTTTTCGTAAAGAATAGTCCTAGGAAAAATATACCCAGTACACAAGGTACTACGCTTTCTTTTTTCAAAATCATAGTAATCAAAATTATTACCATGAAAATGATGTAGATGTAATGTGCGCCTGTCAAAACCATAATAAATTTCCCCTTTTCCACGATAAGATAATAACATTATATGTTTTATCAAAATAAAGTGTTCTTAACATATTCATTCACTTACTTCTATAAATCTTCAGTTTTTGTCATATTCTATAAATAAATTTGTTGTTTATTATTTAAAAATATACAATTTAACACTGAAAAGAAGGAATATTTCATCTATATCAGAATATAATTTATGGTTGGCGTAAAATTTTTAAATAAAAATGCAAATGATATAACTATTTTAAATTATTTTTGTTATAATCTTTTTATCATTATTTAATAGGGGGACTTTATGAAAAGGGAATTTCAAGTTAGCTATAAAAAAGAAATCCTTCGATTTGCCTTACTATTGGGGGAGCAAATGCTTATTAACGGTGCAGAAACTGCTAGAGTTGAAGATAGTGTCCTAAGAGTTTGTAAATCAAGAGGATTTAAACATGTCAATGTTTTTACTACACCAACTTGTGTAATAATATCAGACGAAAAATTTGATGGTCTTACATTTATGAAGACTATCTCTAAAAGAACTATTAACCTTACCAAAATAGATAGATTAAATGATATATCTAGAGATTTTGTTCAAAATGAAGATATTGATCCACTGGAAGCTATTGGTAGGTTAAGAGAAGTTGATGCAGTAAGAGATTATAACCAATTTGTTTATTTCATTGGTACTGCAATGGCTTCCGCATCATTTGCATACTTAATAGGTGGTACTGGTGTTTTAGATTTTGTACTTACATTAATCATAGCTACCATAGGGGTTATTATTTATAACAAAACACTAAAACTAAACCAAATACCTTTTTTTGCAACACTAATAAGTTCCTTTTCCATAGCTGTTCTTGGTAATTTATTAGTTCAATATGGTATAATTGTAAATTCTACCTCACTAGTGGTTGGTTCTATCATGCCGCTTTTACCTGGTGTTTCTTTTATTAAAGGACTAAGGGATTTAATTTCTGGTAATTTAATTGCGGGTATATCAAGAATAGTTGAGTCATGTTTGATTGCTGCAGCCATAGCTGTTGGTGTTGGTGTTGTCCTTGACTTAGCTGTTAGGTTTGGAGGTTAGTTAAATGAGTTTACTTAATTTATTAGAGAATTTCTTTTTCTCATTTTTAGCTACTGTAGGATTTTCAATATTCTTCAATTCTCCTATAAAATCTTTAATTCCAGCAGGAGCTATTGGTGGTGTAGGATGGACAGTTTATATGATATTATTTAATTTTTCTGGAAATGCTATTTTGGCAAACTTTTTTGCAGCTGCATTAATTTCTCTTCTTAGTGAGATATTAGCTAGAAAAATGAAGTATCCTGCTATTATATTTGTTATACCAGGTATCTTACCTTTAATACCAGGATTAGGACTTTATAATACCATGTTATCTTTAGTTGAAGAAAGATATACAGACGCCATATCAATTGGTACTAATGCTTTATTTGTAAGTGCTTCAATTGCAATGGGTGTACTATTAATTACATCTTTGGTTAAAACTTATTATATAATTCTTTTTAAAATTAATAATAAAAAACTACAGTTAAAAAAGCTTATAAAATAGTTTTTAATATATAAAATTAAAGTAAAAAAACTTTATAATAAAAAGAAGCATTTGTTATTAAATGCTTCTTTTTATTATAAATATCTTTATTTTTCTTCTATTATTTTTGTTACTTTGGGTATATACTGTCTACTTTGCTTAAATTTAGCATCATTTTTTCTCAGTAATAAATAAGATATACCAGTACAAATTAAACCAACCACTCCACTTATAACTTCAATGGGACCTGAAAATTTAATTAAATCTAATATATAATATGTTAATATTGTTCCCACAAGTAAAAATATTAAAGGAACTAAGTAAGCAAGCATTGTAGCTTTAAGCACCTTTACACTTTCCATACTAACTTCTACACGATCTCCTGTTTTGGCTCCTATAGAGTTCTCTACTTCTACTACTAAGTCTTGACATTCTGACGATAACTTAGTGCACTTACCACAAGATGCACAAGCCGAATGACGTTGCATTATCATTTTTGCAGTTCTGTTATCCACAATGTCTATAATAAATCCCTGTTGATTCATGATTTCATCCCCTTCATATAGAACCTAAACTAGAGAATAAGTTATTACTCTTTCATAAAAAAACTTAATTTTTTATCTATAATATGTTCCGTTAATACCTATTTATTAATAACCCATATTACAGTATTTCTCTCACACCCGAAAGATCATGTACTTTTCAGGCAGGTCTCCTGACTTAAAATCATCCTACTAACTTCTCCTTCCCATTTTACCAGTGGAGTTAAAGCTCTCCAAAGCTCTAAGTTTTCGTCATTATCACAGTAGCGGGGGCTGCTGTGGATTTTCACCACATTCCCTTTTAAGCCCTTTGGCACCTTGAATAATATACTCATTCTCTAGTCAAATGCATATTTTACTATGCACTTTAATTATAAAATATAATGTTTTTTTCTACAATAGGTTTTCCTTTTTATAATAAGGTTCCACATGAATGATAACCTGGCAATTTGGATTAATTTTATTTTTAATCTCTCTTTCTATATTATGAGAAAGACTATGAGCCTCTTCAGTAGTTGTATTTGCATCAATCATAATATGCATATCAACATAAATATCATTTGCACTCCCTCTGCTTCTTATTTTATGAATATTTTTTATCTCATCAAAAGAATTTAATATCTCAGTAATTTTTTCTTCTCCTACAACTGCTTTATCCAATAATATACCAATTGATTCTTTAAAAATTTCATAGGATGCTTTTAGTATAAATAAAGATATGACTATAGATATAATAGGATCTATAACTTGTGGCAAACCTAGTTTAATTCCTATTAATGATACTAAAACACCTACAGATATAAAAATATCACTTTTAGTGTGGATAGAATCAGATATCAATATAAAACTTTTGTATTCTTCTCCTTTTTTTCTTTCATATATGGTAACAAAAATATTTATACAAATAGTTAATATTAATGAAATTAAACTTATTAATGTTATATTTAGCTCACTTGGGTTTATAAATCGGCTAAATCCAGTAAATAAAGTTTTCAAACCTAGAAATAAAAGCATACCTCCAATAAACAAACTAGCAATTATTTCAGATTTCTTATGTCCATAAGGATGTTCTTTGTCAACTGGTATACTAGCTATGGTAATTCCAATCAAGCCCACCACATTAGATAATCCATCAGACAAAGAATGAACCCCATCTGTACTTAAACTAGCACTATTTATTAAATAACCAACTGCTATCTTCGTTATTGCTACTCCTAAGTTAGCAAATAAAATTATCCATAAAACAAACTTAACTTTATTGTAATTTTCATTATTACAATAATCAATTTCACTTCCCATAAATACCCCTCCAATTTTGAATTACATTAATAGTTAATAATATTTATCATTGTCTTATATACTCAAAAATCCATGGACTATGCCCATGGATTAATAAAATATTATTTAGTTTTTCTATTATCAATATATTCAAATAAAGTAATATTTGTTCCTTCTTCTCCGTTAACTAAATTTAATAATGTTACTCCTATAAGTCTTATATCTTTATGATTATGTTCTATATTTTTAAATAAGTTAAAGATGTTAGTTCTAATATCCTCATGAGAACATACGGGATTGATTAAGCTAGCACTTCTAGTTATTTGCCTAAAATCTCCATACTTTATTTTTAAAGTTACAGTCCTTCCCATCTTTTTTATACTTTTTGCTCTTTGAGATACTTCCTCACAAAGCTCATCTAAAATATTAATCAACTTTTCATCTTCTATATCTAAGTTTTCACTCAAAGTAGTTTCTGCACCTATGGACTTTCTTTCTCTATTAGGCTCAACAGGTCTATTGTCTATGCCTCTTGATAGTTGATAAAATAAATATCCTCGATTTTTAAAAATTGATTCCAATTCATTTATGTCCAATTGTCTTAAGTCATATCCTGTATTAATTCCTAAATTATGAAGAACCCTTTGAGTTACCTTTCCTACTCCGAAAAATTTACTTATCGGAAGATTATCAAGAAAACTTTGTGTATTATCTTCTCTTATAATAGTAAGTCCATTTGGTTTGTTATAATCTGAAGCTAATTTAGCTAAAAACTTATTATAAGATACTCCTGCAGATGCAGTTAATCCAGTTTTTTCATAGATTTCTTTTTTAATTAGTTGAGCAACTTCTGTGGCATATTTTATATTAAATTTGTTTTCTGTAACGTCTAAATAAGCTTCATCAAAAGATAAGGGTTCTACTAAATCTGTATATTTATGAAAAATACATCTTATTTCATAGGATACTTGTTTGTATACTTCAAATCTTGGTCTTACAAATATGGCATATGGACATCTTTTATATGCAGTTTTACACGGCATTGCAGAATGAATTCCATACTTTCTTGCTTCGTAAGAACAGGTTGCAACTACACCCCTACCTTGAGGATTCCCTCCTACAACTACAGGTTTTCCTTTTAAATGTGGATTATCCCTTTGTTCAATTGAAGCATAAAATGCATCCATATCTATATGAATTATTTTTCTTTGATTTTTCATACTTATCACCCTTTATTTATTTAAATTAATCTTGTTACATTGTAAAATAGGCCACATTGATTATCAATATGGCCTTAAGTATCTATTAATTATAGTATAAATTTTGAGATGGATAATCTGGATCGCAAGTTACATGCATTCCTAACTTTCTAAATGTTTGTTCATCATCTTTGCTTATTATTGTAGTTGAATGAGCTTGTATATTTTTTAACTCATCTAATTTTTCCATAGCAAGTTCTGCTGTTGGATTAGTTACCGCACATATAGCAAGTGCTGATAAAACTTCTTCTAAGCCAAGTGACACATTTTTTCCACCTAGTGTTTCTGTTTTTAATTTTATAATTGGATTTAAGATTACTGGTGATATTAAATACATATCATCTGGAATATTAGCCATGTATTTTATTGCATTTAACACTGCTGCTGCTGATGCACACATTAAATCAGAGCTCTTCCCTGTTATTATTGTCTCATCTTCAACTTGTATAGCAACTACAGGACATACATCTTGGTTATTACTTTGTGATTTTAATTTTTCTGAGTATTCTCTAGCTGGATTAACTACAATTCTGTCTTCTGGCTTAACATTAACTTTTTCAAGTATCAAAGATATTGTGTCATAAGCATCTTTGTTTACTTCACCTTTTTTATATTGGCAAGCAGTATTAAAGTATCTTCTTATTATTTCATCTATAGAGGCTTCACGAACTACTTCGTCATCAACTATACCAAATCCAACTCTGTTAACACCCATATCTGTTGGTGATTTAAACATAGATTCTTTTCCAGTTATTTTTTCTATTATTTTCTTTAATACTGGGAATAATTCTAAATCTCTGTTGTAGTTAACTGATTTTTCTCCATAAGCATCTAAATGGAATGAGTCTATCATATTAACATCTTTTAAATCTACAGTAGCAGCTTCATATGCTATGTTTACTGGATGATTTAATGGTAAGTTCCAAACTGGGAATGTTTCAAATTTCGAATACCCAACTGAATTTCCTCTTTTGTTTTCATGGTATAACTGACTCAGACAAGTTCCAAGCTTACCACTATTTGGTCCTGGAGCAGTTACTACTACTATTGGTTTCGTTGTTTCTATATATGGATTAGCTCCGTAACCCTCATCACTTACTATAGTGTTTACATCTGATGGGTATCCTTTAGTCGGAGCATGTTTATAAACTTTTATTCCGCGTCTTTCTAATTTATTTATAAATACTGTTGTTGCAGGTTGTCCTTCAAATCTAGTTATAACTACACTATTTACATCTAAGTTATAACCTCTTAGGTCATCTATAAGCCTTAGAACTTCCATATCGTAAGTTATTCCGTAATCTCCTCTTACTTTATTACGTTCTATATCACCTGCATAAACACATATTACAACTTCTACTTGGTCTTTTATATTTTGTAAAACTTTGATTTTAGCGTTCTCATCAAACCCTGGAAGTATTCTTTTTGCATGCAAATCTCCCATTAGTTTTCCACCAAACTCTAAGTATAATTTATCAAATTTTTCTACTCTTTCTAGGATATATTTAGACTGTTCTTTTAGATATTTTTCATGATCAAATCCGATTTTCATTATGCACCTCTCAAAAATTATTTTTTCACTTATTATTTTTCACTAAGGCATTATTATATACCATAATAGTAATTTTTTTCAAGAAGTTTTTAATATTTTTTCGGTTTTTTTTAAATAGAAATAAAAGATAGTAGTATTTTTCTATCTTTAAGGCCTGAGTTTATTGATTTTTATTTGGTTTGTTTTTATTAGTTTTTTAGTGAAAAATAGGTGCATAACTTCACCACTTTTTTAATGGTGGAGTTCTATTATATGATAATATTTTTTCTTAGTCAATACTTTTTATAAAAAAAAATAACCTATTTGGAAAATCCAAATAGGTTATTATAAATTAAACTATAATATTGTTATTAGCAGCAACCGTCTTCTTCTCCTTCAAATCCACATGCACAAACTATTAATAATAGTATTAAGAATGGTATCCAAGCACAAATATCTATTTCTGTCCAACAATCTTGGAATGCTAAGAATAAGAAGAATAATATTATTATCCACCATCCAGCTCCGAAAAATCCGCCTTCACATCCACATCCACCAAAGAATCTATCTAACATTACGTTACCCCCTTGTTGATATTAAATAAATTTGTTATCTAAAATATACTATGAAAGTAGGTGTGTTTTTGACATTACTTTTTATAAAAAAAATATTTTTTTTAATCTATTAAATTTAAAGACTCTACCATTTTCATATTTTTAAGCTTGTAGAACATAACTACATTTATAAATATGCTTAAAATTATGGTTAGTACAGCTACTATAAAATAACTACTTCTATCTATAACTATATCAGACATCATAGACTTAATTTCCACAGTAGCCATAATGAGTTGATGCAATATAGTTCCAAGACCTAATCCTACTATAGTCCCTATAACTGTTGAAATTATATCCATGGAGTAGATAGAATAAATCCCTTCTACTCCCAAAACAACTATTTCCACAACAGAAAAGAATCTTTATTTAGAACCCTCTTCATACTACCACTCTATGTTTTCAACTTGTGTTGGTTTTTCATTGATAGTAATTGAACTAATTTTTCCATTTTTAACTTTTATAACTTTGTCACCCATAGGCGTTAACGCCAAGTTATGAGTAATTATTATTACCGTCATTTTCATCTTTTTACAAGTATCTTGTAAAAGCTTTAGTATGGCTTTTCCTGTATTATAATCTAAAGCGCCTGTTGGTTCATCACATAATAACAACTTTGGGTTCTTTGCTAAAGTTCTTGCAATGGCTACTCTCTGCTGTTCTCCTCCAGATAACTGTGCAGGAAAGTTATTTTTCCTATGACTAAATCCTACCGCTTCCATTACTTCATCTATATTTAATGGATTTTTACAAATTTGTGTGGCAAGTTCCACATTTTCACGTGCTGTTAAATTTTGTACTAAATTATAAAATTGGAATACAAAGCCAATACTATATCTTCTATAAGTGATTAATTCTTTAATAGTATATTTATTAATTTCATTATTATCTACAATAATTTGACCACTAGTGGGACTGTCCATTCCTCCAAGAAGATTTAATATGGTACTTTTTCCGGCACCACTAGCGCCAGCAATTACAACAAATTCACCCTTACTTACTGTAAAGTCTACTCCACTTAAAGCTTCTATATTAACTTCACCCATTTTATATATTTTTTTAACATCCCTAAATTCAATATAATCCCTCACTGATGCCTCTCAATTCTATGAATATTTGTTAATTAATTATATCATATGGCAAATGTATTGTTGTAAATTCATTTCTTCTATATTTCCATTATTATTGGGAATACACTAGGCTTTCTCTTTGTTTTATCATAAAGTAATTGCTCCACAGATTTCTTTACACTTGATTTTAGTACTTGCCATTCAATAATTTCATTTGATAAACATTCTTCAATTTTTTCTCTAGATAAATTTTTCATTTCCCTTATTAAATCTTCTGACTCTCTCACATATATAAATCCTCTAGTAATTATATCTGGCCCAGAAGCTATTTCATAATTTGTTTTATCTATGGCAATTACCACAATAACCATTCCATCTCTAGCAAGATTTCTTCTATCTCTTAAAACAATGTTACCCACATCTCCAACACCAAGACCATCCACATATAATATTCCTGTGTGAACTCTTTCTGTAGCAGAAGCTCCTTTAGATGTAATCTCTAGTACTTGACCTGTTTCTAGTGTAAAAATATTTTTTGAGTCCATGCCAAGTTTTTTTGCTAAATCAGCATGATGCTTTAAATGTCTATATTCACCATGAACAGGCATAAAGTATTTCGGTTTTACTAGGGTATGAATTAATTTTAATTCTTCTTGATAAGCATGACCAGACACATGGATATCTTCTAAGTCTTCATAAATAACTTCTACACCTTTTCTAAACAGTTGATTTATTACCCTTGAAATTATCTTATCATTACCTGGAATTGGGGAAGCTGAAATTATGAATAAATCATCTTGGTGAATTTCTATTTTTCTATGACTACCAAATGCAATTCTTGAAAGTCCTGCTCCTGCTTCTCCTTGACTACCAGTTGTTATTATAGTTATATTTTCATCTGGATACCTATTCATATCATCTATATCAATCAATGATTCTGCTGGTATATTTAAATAACCTAGTTCAATTGCTACTCTAGATACATTTTCCATACTTCTTCCACTAAAAATAATTTTTCTATTTTCTTTTATTGAGGCATTGGCAATTTGTTGCATTCTGTGAATATTAGAGGCAAATGTAGCCACAATAACCCTTCCTTTTGCTCCTGAAAATATTCTATTTAAAGTTTCTCCTATGGTTTTTTCTGATAATGAATGACCTGCTCTTTCTATATTTGTACTGTCAGCTAAAAGTAATAAAACTCCTTTTTTCCCAAGAGTTGAAAATCTATTTAAATCCATAAGTCTTCCATCAATTGGTGTGTAGTCAATTTTAAAATCTCCAGTATGAACAATTACTCCTAAAGGAGTTGTTATAGCTAAAGAGCAGGCATCTGCTATGGAATGAGTAGCCTGAATAAATTCTACTTTAATTTTATCCAGATCTACTATATCTCCACTTTCCACAGGATGAACTGTTACCATATCTTCCATCTTGTGTTCTTCCAATTTATTTTTGACTAATCCTAAAGTAAGCCTAGTTCCATAAATAGGCATATTAATTTGTTTTAGTATATAAGGAATAGCTCCAATATGATCCTCATGCCCATGAGTTAAAAATAAACCTTTAATTTTTTCTTTGTTTTCTATTAAATATGTTACATCTGGAATTACTAAATCTACTCCATACATGTCTTCATCTGGGAATGATATGCCACAATCTATAACGATTATTTCATCCTCAAATTCTATAGCTGTTATATTTTTACCTATTTCTCCTAATCCTCCAATTGGAATTACTTTAACACATCTTATTTTTCTCATGTCTATTCTCCTTTTCATAGTCTAAATCAATTTATTTTAAGTAAAAAATTATCCTTATCATATTGTATGTCCTTCTTATTATTTGCAATATATGAATAATTTATATTTTTAAAGTAAAAATATAAATGGAGGTGATTAAGTGGTAAATTTAACTAGCAAAGAAATATTTTTACTAGAAGGTGAAAAATATCAACAACAATTGGTAATAGATAAATATAATAACTATGCTTTACAAGCTCAAGATGATTCTCTAAAAAGCCTATTTTTCAACTTAGTTAAAATAGAAGAGAAACATTTAAATATGATTGATGAAATGTTACAAGGAAAAGTTCCCCAAATTAAAAAAGAAAATATTCATCCATATTATGAAAATAACCCTATTAATTGTAATAATTATATAAATATAGGAAATATTACCTTAACATCTTTAGATAATAACATTAGCTATGACGATGGTGACAAAATTATATGTTTCGATGCTTTAACAACAGAAGAACTTCTTCATTCAACATGCAGTGCATCTAGCTTGGAATTTGAAAAAACTGAATTCGAAAATATTTTAAAATACATAATTGAGGAAAAATCAGAAAATCTTAAATATCTCAATGATTATATGACTAAAAAAGGAATGTACAATAATATTATTCATTTTTAATATCTACTTGAAATTAAAATGCCATATTAAACAAATCTATTTCGTTTAATATGGCTATATTTATAACTTATTTATTAAAATAAAGTACATTTAATACATGCATAGCACTGCCTATAACCAGGCAACCTTCATCAATATCAAATGTGTCTGTATGAATTAAACTATTTATGCCTTCTTCTTTATTTCCACAACCTAAATGAAAAAATACTCCTTTACAATTTCCCGTATAAAATGAAAAATCTTCAGCCCCCATAGCAGGATATATTTTTTCCTTATAAGCTTCTTTATCCAATAATTTTTCTGTATTAAACTTAATAATATTCACTAATTCTTTATCATTTATAACTGGTGGATAACCCTTATTTTCTATATATATATTACCTTCGCATCCATAAGCCTTTGCTGTATTTTCTACTATGTTTTTTGCTCTATCTACTATGAATTTTTTACTTTCCTCATTTAAAGCTCTAACAGTTCCACTAATTTCCACATCTTCACATATAACATTTTGAGCTTCTCCTCCAGATATTTTACCTAAGGTCAATACTGCCATAGTAGAAGGAGAAATATTCCTACTTATTATACTTTGCAAAGATGTTATAACCTGAGCTGCACAAACTAATGCATCTGTTCCATTTTCAGGATATGCACCATGAGCTCTTTTTCCTTTTATCCTTATTTTTAAGCTACTTGAGCTAGCATTTAAAGTTCCTTCTTTACATTCAATAAATCCCTTCTCCACATTTGCTTGTACATGTAATCCAAACATATAATCTACCTTAGGATTTTCTAAACAACCATCTTTTATTAAATATTTTGCTCCACCAAATCGTTCTTCTGCCCCTTGGAAAAAAAATTTAACATTTACTTTTAATTCTTCTCTCATTTCATACAAAACTTTACAAGCTCCTATAAGCATAGCTGTATGAGCATCATGTCCACAAGCATGCATAGTTCCCTCATGTTTTGATTTATATAGTTTATTATTTTTTTCAATTATTGGTAGTGCATCTATATCAGCCCTTATAGCAATAGTTTTATAAGTTGGTTTTTTTATTATATAAGCTATTATTCCCCTATGACTTTCAAATTCTTTATATTCAATTCCTATTTCATTTAAGTACTTTTTTATTTTTTCTTTAGTTATATATTCTTCCATGGCAAGTTCGGGTGTTTCATGTATGTCTCTTCTAATTTTAACTATCCAATCATTCAAATTATTTACTTTATTAATTATATCTTGAAAATTCATATTATCACCCCCGTCATCTATGAAAATTTCATATATAATATAATTATAGTATAGGACATTGATTATAATTGTTACATTTTGTATATTAGTTTTATATTTTTAAGGAGGTAAAAATGAAAATAATTGATTTAACTCATTCTATTGCAAATGATATGACTGTATATCCTGGTGGACCACAACCACAAAACAAAATAATAAGTACTGTAACTGAAAATGGATACAAAGAAACTGAAATACACATTCGTTCTCACAATGGTACTCATATGGATTCTCCTAATCATGTTTTTGAAGATGGAGTTTCTCTTGATAAAATCGATGTAATCGATTTTGTTGGTACTGCAGCTCTTGTTGATTGTTCATCTCTAGGAGAAGGAGATATTATTACTTATGATTTTATTGAAAAAAATAAAGAAGCTATTGATAATAGTGAATTTATTGTGTTTAGAACTGATTGGAGTAAATATTGGAATACTGAAAAATATTTAGGTAATTATCCTGTTATAAGCGATGAAGTTGTGGATTTTATAATGACTTCTAATAAGAAAGGAATTGCATTTGATACAATTTCCGTAGATCCAATAGATTCCTCTATTTTAGCTAAACACCATCAAATTCTAAAAAATAACATTTTAGTATTCGAAAATTTAACTAACTTAGACTTAATAAATAGTAATACTTTTGTATTTTGTGCTTTACCACTTAAATTCGAAAACTCTGACGGTGCTCCAATAAGAGCAATTGCCATGTTAGACTAAACTTGTTTTCTAATCAATAAAAAAATCAAATTTATATTATATTTATAGCTATATAATATAAATTTGATTTTAACTAATTATTTATATCCTCTTTTAACCTTTTATTTTTATGATGTTAATTCTTCATAAAACTATTCTTTAATTATATACAACTTGTGAGTTTTTCTAAGATACACTAAAATACTAATTAGTAAAGTCCCTTTTACTACGCTACTTAAAGTAATACTCCACCAAACTCCATTTAGTCCAAGTATATCAGGCCTGCAAAGCAAAATAGCTAATGGTATTCTGCATCCTGTTAGTACAGCTATTATTATGGAAGGTATATAAGTTCTACCCAAACCTTTAAAAATTCCTGCAACTGTTATCTCTAAGCACATAAATAATTGTGAATATCCTAGAATTTTCAAATAGTCTGTTCCTTGTAAAATGGCTTCTGGCTCATTTATAAAAGCCCTAAATATGAATTCCCCTAAAAATACTAAAATAGCTGTTGTTAAAGTCCCCCATATAATCACTCCTACTAAAGCATATTTTGTACTTTTATTTATTCTATCAATTTTCTTTGCTCCATAATTTTGTCCTACAAAACTAGATAATGCAGATGCAAATCCATCACAACTATTCCAAGATATTGATTCAATCTGTGAACCTACTTTTTGCACTGCTATGGCAACCGGCCCAAAAGACGCTACTATCACTCCCATTATCATGGAAAAAATAGTGAATAATCCATTTTGAAGTGCCACTGGTGTTCCCAGCACAAATAAAGTTTTATAATAAGTAAAATCAACTTTTCTAAATAGTTTAATCTTAAAGTGATCTTCTTTATCCTTAGAAATTAAATAAATGAAACATAAGGACACAATTATATGTGATGTAATTGTAGCTATGGCAGCACCTGCTACACCCATTTTTGGAAATGGACCTATACCAAATATTAATACTGGATCTAAAATAATATTAGTTATTAAACCTATGGTATTTATCTTGAATGGCGATTTACTATTTCCTAAACCTACAAATATTGATGTAAATACAGGGTTTATAAAATAAAACATCATGCCAAGTCCCACTATAACTAAATATTGTTCAGACATATTAATAACTTCCATATCTCCAAGTTTAAAAAATCCAACAAGAGGTCCTTTAAACAAAATTAAAACTAAACCATATAAAAAAGATAAAATCATATTAATCTCAATTGCTGATTTAATATAATATTTAGTGTCTTTTTCATTTTTTTCTCCCACACTTTGGGCAACCTTAATTTCTCCGCCTACTTTTGAAATCATAATAAATGCCATGGCAAGCCAAGGATAGAATCCTGCTGTTCCAACTGCTGCCACAGACTTACTGCCTATTTTACCAACCCAAATCATATCTATAAGACTGTAGGCTATTTGTATAAAAGCAGTTCCCATTATTGGTAATGATAGCTTCACCAATTTCTCCACAATGTTACCATTAGTTAAATCAATTTGTTTGCTCATAACTTCTCCTTGATTATATATTCATTTATTTGCTTTATACCCTTAAAATGCCACCCAAATTAGGTGGCATTTATATGTAATTAATTATTTTCCATTAGTTTTTGTTCTTCTTCCATTTCCTTTAAAATTCTTAATTCTTCCTCACTTAAATCAGAAAAATCAATTATATTATCTCTAATATAATTTGCTATTAATAATCTTAAATCTGTTTGCTCATATAAATCATTAAATTTAGAAAAGTCAAATTTACTCATAAATAGTGAATATTCTTCTACACTTCTCTTGTTTATATGACTTTTTCCCTCTTCAATGTCATTTTTATCAATAAATATTTTATAACTTTCTAATAATTCTAAAGCTTTTACATCTTCAAAAGCTTTTTCTAAATAATTCATAGTCACATTACTAATACTAAAAAAATATTCCCCTAATCCACCATTTTTCATTTCCGTATCAAACCAAAGTAAAGTATAAACATTTTTATGAGTTATTTTCATATTTTTAAATACTTCTGAATCATTACATCCATAGCCATATTTTAATTCTAAATCATTTTCAACCATACAAATTAAATCTTCATCATCATAACTTAATACTCTAATGTCACCTTTTTTACCTATCTCTTTTTCTTCAACTTTTCTAGATTTTGATTTACTCTTTATTATTAAAAGTATGATTATATTAACTGCCCCTAAAATAACAAGAATTAAAAGTATTTTATTCATAAATGACATAGTATACCCCCCTTATATATTTTAACTAAAGTTATTAAAGCATAACAATGTTAAACTAATCATTAATATACCAATTATTATTCCTATTACAGCTACTATCTTTGCTTCTTTATATAATTTTTTCTTATGCTTTATTTCATAAGAAAAACAATAAATTAAAAAAATTAATCCACACAATATAAGCATGCCACCTATAGTACCTATAAAGAATGTTGTCATAATAGAGTTTTTATTTTGCATTTTTTCACATCCTCATATTTTTTCTATTAAAATAATTATATTATACTTCTTCTTTATTTTGAAATATAAACTTATAATCCTACAAATATTTTATCATCTATAACAACAAATATATATTTTGCTATAATTATTTTATACTAGTTTTTATAAATTATATCTTTGGAGGAATATAAAATGATAAGCTTTGAAGAGCAATTCGGAATTAACGTGATTTCAACACCTATGAACAATCATAATTTGCCTCTATTTTTAAATGAAGAAGTATCTGACAAAGTAAGAAATTTTCACTCATCAATTAGCAACTATGAAGTAACACCTCTTGTATCTTTAAATAATTTGGCTAAAAAATTAAATATTAAAAAAATTTATGTCAAAGATGAATCTTATAGATTTAATTTGAATGCTTTTAAAGGTTTAGGCGGTTTATATGCTATTTTTAAAATAGTATGTGAAAAACTAAACCTAGATGATAACAAAACAACTTTTGAAGATTTGCAAACCCCTAAAATAAAAGAATGTTTGAAAGATATGGTATTTATAACTGCCACAGATGGAAACCATGGTAAAGGTGTGGCATTTGCTGCATCAAAATTAGGATGCAAATCTATAGTTCTTATGCCAAAAGGAACTGTAGAAGTTAGAGCTGATGCAATTCGACAAGTTGGCGCTTATGAAGTAACTATTACAAATCTTAATTATGATGATGCTGTAAGAAAAGCTGCTACGTTAGCTGAAGAAAATAATTGGTATCTAGTTCAAGATACAGCTTGGGATGGATATGAAGATGTGCCTAATTTTATTACCCAAGGATATACAACAATGGCAAATGAAGCTTATGATCAATTACAAGAATACGGTGTCGAAAAGCCAACGCACTTATTTTTACAAGCTGGTGTAGGGTCCATGGCTGGAGGAGTTTTAGGATACTTTGCAAATAAGTATAAAGGTAATCCTCCTATTACCATAATTGTAGAACCTAAAACTGTAGCCTGTATTTATAAATCTGCTCTTTTTAATGATGGAAATCCTCATGCAGTTACTGGAGATTTACAAACTATAATGGCAGGCTTAAATTGCGGTGAACCAAATACTGCTACTTGGCCTATTCTTAGAGATTTTGCATCTTTTTATGCTGCGTGTCCTGATTATGTAACTGCTAGGGGCATGAGAGTTTTAGCCTCTCCTATTGAAGATGATAAAAAAATTATTTCTGGAGAATCTGGAGCAGTTGGTATTGGACTACTATCTTTATTAATGGAAAAAGATGAATTAAAAGAAATAAAAGAAGCTATGAATTTAAATTCTGATTCAGTAGTTTTAATATTTAATACAGAAGGCAATACTGACCCTATAGGATATGATGAAATAATTTATGATGGTAGAAATCCAAGTTCATTTGTGGAAAGAAGGTAATTACAATGAGTTATAATAAAAAATCCGTATATTTTTTCTGTACAGATTACGAAAGAGATGAAGTTGCTCCAAGGGTTCTTGACTATTTAAAAAATAATTATTCTCTAAAATTAAGTGATATAAAATTTGATAATAGAAATGTTTATAATTATATTGATGAAGACAATAATTTATTTACTTATGTTGAAACTGACAAAGTGCTAAGTTATGACTACTATAAATACATACCTATATTAAATAAGTTATTTTCAGATTATGATGTTGCTGGCGTTGTAAACTGGCATGGTGGAGAAAAAGCTCCAGACAAAATTCTTACAGTTCATTCAACTGGTGATGTGGTAGGAGGTATTTATGCACCTTCTCATCCTCTTTACTTAAGAAATTTATTAGTTTCCATGGAAAAACATAGAGTAGAAAATAATCTTAATGATTTCAAAGTAATGACCGAAGGAACTCATTGGACAGGTACCATAAGAGGTGGAGATATTAATTTAATTGATAAATATGAAGTTCCCTTATTTGACATAGAAATAGGAAGTACTTTAGACAGTTGGAGTAACGAAATAGCAGTCAAAATCTTAGCTACTTCCTTGCAAGATGTGTTTTCAGATGAAGATACTGTAAAAGTTCTTCTTTGTACTGGTGGCATGCACTTTGAAGATACATTTTCAAATATAATAATAAATAAAGATTGTAAGATATCTGTAGGTCATGTTCTTCCTAGTCAATGGTTAGTCCAAGGTGAATACCATAAGGATGAGAAATATGATTTATTAAAAAAATGTACTAACTCTATTATTGGTAATATTGATGGTATAGTTATTCACGATAACTTAAAATCCGGTTATAAAAATCAGATAAAAAAACTTGCTGAAGAATTAAATATACCTACTTTTAAACATAAAAAATTAAGAAATCCAAAAGATTTGCCTATTTGGTAATATATTAAAAAGCATATAATAAGTAAAATATTTAGTTAATAATAAATTCACTTATTATATGCTTTTCTATTTTAAAGTTATTCAATATTTAAACTTTATTTATCTTTAATATGCTGACCTACTATTTCTGCCACATCAGTAATAGTCATAAAAGCAGATATATCATCAGCTTCTATAATTTTCTTAAGTTCTCTAACTTCTAATCTTGTAACAACTACATAAAGAACTACTTTTTTACCACTTATCAAGCCTTCTCCTTCAATAAAAGTTACTGTTCTTCCCAGTTTTTTGTATATACTTCTAGCTATTTTCTCGCCATGATTTGTAATAATCAAAGCTGCCTTTGCTTGATCCAAACCCTCTGATACTATATCTATTATTTTGTAAGTTATAAAATATGTCATTATGGAATAAAGAGCTCTATCCCATCCAAACAACATTCCAGCTACCATATAAATCACTAAATTAATTAATAATATTACTTGCCCTACAGAAAAAGATGTTTTTTTGTTAATTAATATGGCTACTATCTCTACTCCATCTAAACAAGCGCCATACCTAATAACAAACCCTACTCCTATTCCAAGTATAATTCCACCAAATACAGTAGCTAGTAACACATCATTGGTAACTACCTCTACATTTTTAAATGCATCTAGTAATAAAGAAAATAAAAACATGGCAAATGAAGCTTGAATAAGAAAGTTTTTGCCTAAATGTTTAAAGCCTAATAATAGGAATGGAATATTTATTACTATAATAAAAATACTTAATTTTATTTTTGTTAAGAAGCTTAGTATTATAGAAATACCTGTAATTCCACCATCAATAATGCGATTTGGAATCAGAAATACTTCTAATGCTAATGCTGCTAACAAAATCCCTATAGCAATAAAAAGATAGGAAAGAACAGTGATTACCCACGAATTATATTCTTTGTTTTTAAACATGTACTCACCACTCTTAAAATATAATTATTTATTTAGTAAATTATATTCCAATACCTATATTTTTTAGAAGTTATTTAATCTCTTCATAACCTATAGCATCATTTTTAATAATATTAATTATGGTTTCTTTTGCTTTTACCATATCTTCTCCTGAAATATATTCGTAAATACCGTGAAAATTTACCCCTCCAGTGAATATATTAGGTGTTGGAAGTCCCATATATGATAGCTTTGCACCATCGGTTCCACCTCTTATAGGAACTATTTTAGGTGTTATCCCTGCTTCTATCATAGATTTCTTAGCCAACTCTACAACATGCATAACTGGTTCTATTACCTTTTTCATATTGTAATATTCATCTTTAACTTCTACTTTTATTACTTCTTTTTTATATTTTTCACTAATTCTACCACCAATATTTTTTAATAAATCTTTTCTTCTTTGAAAATTACCTAAATCAAAATCTCTAATTATATATTTTAATGTGGCACTTTCTATGCCACCCTTAAAATCTGTAATCATATAAAAACCATCATATCCATCTGTTTTTTCAGGAACTTCATCCTCAGGTATTAATGAGTGAAATTCCATAGCTACAGTAATTGCATTTATTAGAACATCCTTAGCTGAACCAGGATGCACACTTTTACCTGTAATATTAACTATAGCACCTGCAGCATTAAAATTTTCATATTCTAGCTCTCCTAAATGACCTCCGTCTATTGTATATGCAAAGTGAGCATTGAATTTTTTCACATCAAACAAGTCCGCACCTCTGCCAACTTCTTCATCAGGAGTAAATCCTATAGCAATTGGACCGTGTTCAATTTCCTTATGCTCAATTATGTATTTTATTGCCTCTATAATTTCTGCTATTCCTGCTTTATCGTCAGCACCAAGCAAAGTAGTTCCATCTGAAGTAATTAATGTTTTTCCTATCTGATCTTTTAAATATGGAAACTCTTTCATTGATAAAACAATATTTTTTTCCTTATTTAATATAAGGTCCTCTCCATTATAGTTTGGATGAATTTGTGGTTTCACATTTTCTCCACAAGCTGCTGGTGCAGTATCCATATGAGAAATAAATCCTATGGTATTACACATTTTATCTGTATTTGATGATATAAATCCATATACATAACCATTATCATCCATATAGGCATTCTCCACACCTATTTTCTTTAGATCTTCTACTAAAATTTTTCCAAGATTTTTTTGTCTTTCTGTGCTTGGTGTAGTAGCTGAATCTTCATCGCTTGTTGTATATATCTTTGTATATTTTATAAAACGATTAATTAAATTCTCCATTATAAACCTCCTCTTAATCATTAACTCTTCATATTTATTATTTGTAATAATTTCATTTTTTAACACAAAAAAAGTTGCTATAAATTTATAGCAACTTCTTTTTTTTACACACTAGGTGTATGTAATATAGACTCATAACTTCTCATAAGATTTTCAAAAGATCTATGATCTGACTTATATCCTATACCTTCTCTTTTTTGATTCTCATCTACTAACTTGTATTGTTCACAAGCTTTTCTTATTTTTTCTTTATCTTCTTTTTTCACTGCTTTATAAAATATTCTTTCACTTTCTGGAATGTCTTTTTTATACTCCGGCTTCACAAAATATTTTACATCTTTTATATTCCCTGAATTATATAAAGATTGAATAACTGCTCCATTTTTAAGATGTTGCAAATGCCAGTCTAACTTGTAAGTATGCGCTACATGTGTTACACTTTTTAATTCTTTTTCAAATTTCAAAGCAATTTGTTCCATTTGTTCAAAACTTGTAGTTCCAGTTTTATTTGTTCTTGGTAATAAAACCACATTCTCTCTTTTAACTCCTAATGCATTAACTGCTGCAAGAAACTCTCTTTCTCTATATTCATACTTTTCCATTTGACTCATTTTGTCAAACATCTTTTCTTTACCAAATATTTTTATTCCTGTTCCATAAGATACTTGTACCACGTAAACATGATCTGCTCCTACTTCATTTATAGCCTCTATAATTGCTGCTGATGCCCAAAGTGTTTCATCATCTTGATGTTGAGCATAAAAAACTACATTATCTTTAAATTTTGTATCTCCATAACTTTCTTCATTTTCAAATCCTGTTATAAATAATGGCAACATTAATAATACTACTATTCCTATTGCTAACTTCATCTTATTTTTAATCATCATATTTATCTCCTTCTCCCTCAAGTCCTAAATTTATTATACATGTTATAAATTACTAAATGATTACATGACAATAACAATTTTATTACAATTGCGTAATATTTTGTAGAAATCGTTATGAATTTGTAATATTTAATACTTTCTTTTGGTATAATTGATTTGGCTATTCCAATTTTTAGCAATGTATTTGTTTAAATCTTTGTGAAATATGGGGTTGCAGTATGACAACTGGAAATTTTTATAAGGGAGTGTAATTTATGAATGAAAATATTTTAGTAGTTGACGATGAAAAAGAAATAGTCGACGCTATTGAATTTTACTTAAAACCTGAGGGGTATAATGTTATAAAAGCATACGATGGCTTACAAGCGCTTGAAATGATTATAGAAAATGACATTAAGCTTATCATTATGGATGTAATGATGCCAAATATGGATGGTCTTAAAACTACCATGAAAATAAGGGAGGATAAAAATATACCAATTATTTTATTATCTGCAAAATCCGAAGATATGGATAAAATTTTAGGACTAAATATGGGAGCTGATGATTATATAACTAAACCCTTTAATCCATTAGAACTAACTGCAAGGGTTCGTTCTCATCTCAGAAGATATATAAATTTTGGGAATATATCTGATGCAAGTTTATCTTCTACAGTAGAAGATAAGATTATAATTTTAAAAAGTGGGGGATTAGAATTAAATCAAGAAACAAAAGCTGTAACTCTAGATGGAGATAGTATAAAGATTACACCTATTGAGTATAAAATTTTAGAATTACTTCTTTCTAATCAAGGAAGAGTCTTCTCATCTCATGAGCTATATGAAAGAGTTTGGGAAGAAGAGGCTTATAATTGTGAAAAAACTGTAGCAGTTCATATTAGAAGAATTCGCCAAAAAATCGAAATAGATTCAAAAAATCCAAAATACTTAAAGGTGGTGTGGGGAATTGGCTATAAAATTGAAAAATTACGCTAAAAATCTAGGCGCTAATAATTCCTCTGTAAAAATATATTCTTTATTCTTTATGTTTTTATCTTTATCTATTTTTGTAGAAACAGTAGGATTTATTTCTAGAGATCCAAGTTTTCCCGACTATTTTACAAGTGTAATTTACCATGACAGTTGGTTTCCTTATACTTTTGTAAGACAATTTATTTTATTTGGATCCAGCGACTACTACTATGACAGTATATATATGTTTTGGGCATATACATCTGTGTGTATTGTTTCTTTTATTTTAGCTTTTATGTCATTTTGTTTTTATAAAAAAAATATCAAAACTACAACTTTTTTTGATAGCTTTATAAAATACCTAAATAATAAACTTCCTCTAGAGCTAGTTTTACTATTAGTTTTTATATCTATTCAAATTGCTAGATATGGAATGTACAGGCAATTATATATGTACGATAAATTCCTATTCTACGATATTGCAGCCTTATACATAATATATTTTGCAATAAATTATGTTATTTATAATAAAGGAAATTTATCTAATAAACTATATACATCACCTTTTATAAAAATTCTAATAAATAAACATAATAGAAAATCACTAAACAAAAAACTTGCCTATGCTTTTTGCTTTGAATTAATACTTCAATGCATATTATTATTTATTTTATTTGCCACCTTTGACTATAATTTTATGCTTATTTTTATATTTTATATTTTCGTAACCTTAGTATCTTATATTTTTATATTTAAATTAATCTATAAAAAATTTGATTATATCGAATACATTTCAAAGGAAGTTGAGTATATAAAAAACGGCAATATTGATTGTAAATTACAAATTAGAGGAAATGATAAAATTGCTCTTCTTGCAGAAAATATTAACAATATGAATGAAGGACTTACGAAGGCCGTAGATAATGCAATAAAAAGTGAAAAAATGAAGACGGAATTAATAACCAATGTATCCCATGATTTAAAAACACCTTTAACATCTATAATCAATTATGTAGACATGTTAAAAGGTGATATTGTAGACGATGATACAAAAAAATCTTATTTATCTATTTTAGATAAAAAATCCAAGAGACTTAAAATTTTAGTTGAAGAAATTTTTGAAGCTGCAAAACTTAGTAGTGGTGAAATGGAATTCAACATAGAAAAAACTGATATTAAGGAACTTTTAATACAAAGTATTGTTGAGCTAGAAGATAAAATTAAAGAAAGTAGATTGGATTTTATTGTAGATACACCAGATAAGCCTATATTCACTATGGTAGATGGTAAAAGAACTTTTAGAGCTTTTGATAATCTAATTACAAATATAACAAAATACTCTACTCCTAACACTAGAGTTTATATAGATTTATTTGTTGAAAATAATACTATATCTATAGTTTTCAAAAACATTTCAAATTATAGGTTAAATTTAAGTCCAGATGAATTTTTAGAAAGATTTAAACGTGGAGATTCTTCTAGAAACACTGAAGGTTCAGGCCTTGGTCTGTCTATTACTCAAAGTATTCTAAATACACAAAATGGTACTATGGATTTAGACATAGACGGAGATTTATTTAAGGTAATTTTACAATTTGAAACATGCTAATAAAATTTTATATTACTAAATACATAAAATGAACTTTCTAAAAATAATAATATGGCTCAATAAAATTAAGGGATGAACTTACATAAAATTCATCCCTTTTTATCCTTCAAGTACATGAAAAACTAAATATTCTTAAACACTA
The DNA here is from genome assembly GCF_036812735.1 of Terrisporobacter glycolicus ATCC 14880 = DSM 1288. NCBI lineage: Bacteria > Bacillati > Bacillota > Clostridia > Peptostreptococcales > Peptostreptococcaceae > Terrisporobacter > Terrisporobacter glycolicus. The sequence goes on from NZ_CP117523.1 coordinate 3,570,509, forward strand.
GGTGTGTGTAATATAGAATCATAATTATCCATAAGCCTTTCAAATGATTTATTATCTGACTTATATCCTATACCTTCTCTTTTTTTATCCTTATCTACTATCTTATATTGTTCACAAGCTTTTCTTATTTTTTCTTTATCTTCTTTTTTTATAGCCTTATAGAATATCCTTTCACTTTTAGGAATTTCATCTTTATATTCTGGCTTAACAAAATATTTCACATCTTTTATTTTTTTTGCATTATATAAAGATTGAATAACTGCCCCATTTTTTAAATGTTGTAAGTGCCAGTCTAATTTATAAGTATGAGCAACATGAGTTACACTTTTTAATTCATTTTCAAATTTTAAAGCAGTTTGTTCCATTAACTCAAAACTTGTAGATCCTGTATTATTTAATCTTGGTAATAAAACTACATTTTCTCTTTTTACTCCCAATTCCTTAACAGCTGCAAGAAACTCTCTTTCTCTATATTTATATCTTTCCATTTGATCCATATTATCAAACATATTTTCTTTATCAAATATTTTTATTCCTGTTCCATAAGATACTTGTACAACATAAACATGATCTGCTCCTACTTCATTTATAGCTTCTATGATTGCAGCTGATGCCCAAAGTGTTTCATCATCTTGATGTTGAGAATAAAATACCACATTATCCTTAAATTTTGTGTTTCCGTAATTTTCTTCATTTTCAAATCCAGTTATAAATAATGTTATGATTGATAATGCTACTATACTTATTGCAAATTTAATTGTATTCTTAGTCATAATATTCACTCCTTCTACCTCATCTGTTAATCTCATTGTACATGTCATAAATTACCAAACAATTACACAGAAATAACAATTCTATTACAATTAAATAATGATACGCATAAATCTTTATAAATTTGTAATAATTAAGAACTATTTTTGATATCTTCTTTTGATATAATTGACTTTGCTAGGAAAGCTATATAAAGGAGGGTATTTATGAATAAAAATATTTTAGTAGTTGATGACGAAAAAGAAATAGTTGACGCTATTGAGTTTTACTTAAAACCTGAGGGATATAATATTTTAAAAGCATATGATGGATTACAAGCTCTTGAAATGATTATAGAAAATGATGTTAAACTTATTATTATGGATGTAATGATGCCAAATATGGACGGTCTTAAGACTACTATGAAAATAAGAGAAGATAAAAATATACCAATTATTTTATTATCTGCAAAATCTGAAGATATGGATAAAATTTTAGGACTAAATATGGGTGCTGATGATTATATGACTAAGCCTTTTAATCCACTAGAACTAACTGCAAGAGTTCGTTCTCATCTTCGAAGATATATAAATCTAGGCCATATACCTAATATAAATTTATCTCCTAATATAGAAAATAAAATGATGATTTTAAGAAGTGGTGGACTAGAATTAAACCAAGAAACAAAATCTGTAACTCTAGATGGTGATGAAGTAAAGATTACACCTATTGAGTATAAAATTTTAGAACTACTTCTTTCTAATCAAGGAAGGGTATTTTCTTCCCATGAGTTATATGAAAGAGTTTGGGAAGAAGATGCTTACAATTGTGAAAAAACTGTAGCAGTTCATATTAGAAGAATTCGCCAAAAAATCGAAATAGATTCAAAAAATCCAAAATATTTAAAGGTGGTGTGGGGAATTGGCTATAAAATTGAAAAAATTAAATAAAGACTTTGGCTCTGTAAATCCTTATATAAAGGTTTCTTCTATTTTATTAATGATTTTATTTATTTCTCTATTTTTTAATACTATATTATTTATATTTAGAGATAATTTTTATCTTTTTAAAAGTATTATTAATAATTATGGTTGGTACGATTCCACAGGCGTTAGAAGATTTATTTTATTTGGACCAGATATTTATTATATGGACAACAGAGTAGTGGCTTTGGCAATATCAGCTATTTGTATAGTTTCATTAATTGCTACTTTTATAAGTTTTAAATTATATAAAAAAAATATTAAAACGAAAACTTTTTTTAGCAAATATATTACATTTTTATATGAAAAGCTTACTATAGAAGTACCTTTGTTATTTGTTATTATATCTACCTTCTTAAGTGTAAATAATACAGAAAGACAAATATATGTATATGATAGCTTTGTAATTTATGATGCTATTTGCTTTTTATTCTTATTATTTTTAATCAATTATATTATTTATAACAAAAACAATTTGCTTAACAAAGCATACTTATCTCCATTTATAAAAGCTTTATTTAACAAAAACTATAAAAAAACAATAAATAGGAAATTAGCTTATTCTTTATGCCTTGGGCTACTAGTAGAAACTATATTTTTAATAATAATATTTAATCCTATCTCTGGTGGTTTTATATATTCATACAAATTTGTATTATTTATAGATCTTGTAACTTTTGTACTTTGCATCTATTTATTCAGAATAACTTGTGAAAAGTTTGATTATGTAGATTATATATCAAAAGAAGTAGAATCTATTAAAGAAGGCTCTCTAGATTATAAGCTAAATATTAAAGGCAATGATCAAATTGCCACTCTTGCTAATAATATAAACAATATGAGTGAAGGTTTGGGAAAAGCAGTAGATAACGCCATAAAAAGTGAAAAAATGAAAACAGAATTAATAGCAAATGTATCTCATGATTTAAAAACACCTTTAACATCCATAATCAATTATGTAGATATGTTAAAAAGTGAAAATATAGATGATGATACTAAAAAAGCTTATTTATCTATTTTAGATAAAAAATCTAAAAGACTTAAAACTTTAGTGGAAGAAATTTTTGAAGCTGCAAAACTTAGTAGCGGTGAAATGGAATTTAATATTGAAAAAACTGATATTAAAGAGCTTTTAATACAAAGTGTCGTAGAACTGGATGATAAAATTCAAGAAAGTAGACTAGATTTTATTGTTGAAACTCCAGAAAAGCCTATATTTGCTATGATTGATGGTAAAAGAACTTTCAGAGCTTTTGAAAACCTAATTGCAAATATAACAAAATACTCTGCTCCTAATAGTAGAGTTTATATAGATTTATTTGTTGAAAATAATGCTATATCAATAATATTTAAAAATATGTCAAATTATAGATTAAATTTAAGTCCTGATGAATTTTTAGAAAGATTCAGACGTGGAGATTCTTCTAGAAATACTGAAGGTTCAGGCCTTGGTCTTTCTATTACTCAAAGTATCGTTAATACGCAAAATGGAACTATGGATTTAAATATAGATGGTGATTTATTTAAAGTGATTTTACAATTTGAAACATGTGAATAAAAAATATATAAAAAACAAAGTAGTAAATACTTTGTTTTTTTATATATTTAATAGCTTTTCTGATAATTTTATAAATCTTTCATCATTTGAAGAGTTATAAATTGTAACTCTTCCCTCTTCATTATCATCTCTTAATTCATCTTTTTCTCTTAAAACTTCTTTTAAATGATTTGTAGTTCCTAAATTTCCATCAATTATATTTATATTATGATTTAATATTTTTTCCATATAATCTCTATAGAATACAAAGTGTGTACATCCTAAAACAACGCTATTAATCTTACTCATATTTAAGTCTTTATAATACGTTTTAAGTTGATTTTCAACAACTTCTTCATTATCTAATAAATCATTCTCAACTATATTTACAAGTTCTGGACATGGCATTTTTATTACAGTATTATCATCACTATATTTTGCCATTAAGTCATTAAATTTAGTTTCTTTTAATGTAAGTGGCGTTGCCATTACTACTATAGTATTGTTAACTTTTCCATCAGCAGCAACTTTTAGTGCTGGTTCCATTCCTATGATTGGTAAGTCAGAATATTTTTCTCTAAGTATATTAGCTGCTGCAGAAGTTGCTGTATTACAAGCTATAACAATAGCCTTTACACCTTTACTTAAAAAAAACTCTATAATATCCACACATCTTTCAGTTATTTCTTCTTTTGTTTTTATTCCATATGGAGCATTTGCTGAATCACCATAATATAAAAATTTCTCATTTGGCATAGTTTTAACTAATTCTTTTAATACACTCACTCCACCTAAGCCTGAATCAAAAACACCTATCGCTTTATCTTTATTATTCATTACTTTAACCTCCAATACTAGCTCTTTATATATAAACATTTCAACTTATTTCTTATTCTAAATTTTAAATAAAACCTTTGTAATCATATTGTTTGCTCTTTTTATTATAAAATATCTTTTTTATTAATACAAAGAAAAATTTCTAACCCTACAATTCAGGTTGCATCTATGTATGATATTTTTTGCAAAAAATACGAAGAACCAATTTACATTTATTACCAAAGTTGTTATTATATTATTATAACAATCATAAAATTAAAAAAGTGAGTATTAAAAATTTTAGGGGGGTTTTTATATGAGTAAAAACGATAAGTTTGATAAAGTCCTGAATAAATCCGACGTCTTTGTACTTGCATTTGGAGCGATGATTGGTTGGGGATGGGTTGTTTTATCAGGGGAATGGATACAAACAGCCGGAACTCTTGGTGCTATCTTAGCATTTATTGTAGGTGGCATAATGGTATTATTTGTGGGGCAAGCATATGCAGAACTAACCTCCGCTATGCCTAAGTGCGGTGGAGAGCAAGTCTTTAGTTATCGAGCATTGGGTAGAAATGCATCTTTTATCTGTACTTGGGCTATCATATTAGGATACATATCTGTAATAGCTTTTGAAACAGTGGCACTTCCAACAGTTTTACAATATTTATTTCCAAATTACGTAAAAGGTTATATGTACACTATTGCTGGGTTTGATGTTTATGGTACATGGGTTATGGTTGGTATAATAAGTTCAATTATAATCACTATTATAAATTACTTCGGAGTAAAAACAGCAGCATTTTTACAAGGTTTATGTACTGTATTAATTACACTAATTGGCTTAGCTCTAATTGGTGGATCTTTTGTAAATGGTTCAACTTCAAACATACAACCTCTTTTCAAAGATGGAGTCGGAGGTCTTATGACTGTTGCTGTTATGACGCCTTTCATGTATGTTGGGTTCGATGTAATTCCACAAGCAGCAGAAGAAATGAATATACCATTTAAGAAAATTGGTCAAATATTAATTTTATCAGTTGTAATGGCAGTTATCTGGTATGCCATGATAATACTTGGTGTATCTCTTGCTATGGATCATGCAGAAATCCAAGGATCTGCTCTAGTTACAGCAGATGCTATGGCAAAAGTTTATAATAACAGTTCAATAGCTTCTAAAATATTAATTTTAGGTGGGATTGCTGGTATCATTACTAGTTGGAACTCTTTCTATGTAGGTGGAAGTAGAGCTATTTATTCTATGGCAGCTTGTGGTATGTTGCCACCTTTCTTAGCAAAATTGCATCCTAAATATAAAACACCTTGCAATGCAATAATATTAATTGGTGTTCTAACTTCCTTATCTCCATTCTTGGGAAGAAATATGCTTACTTGGTTATCTAATGCAGGTGGTTGCAGTATAGTAATATCTTACTCTATGGTTTGTTTATCATTCTTAGTATTGAGAAAAAAAGAACCAAATATGCCAAGACCATATAAGGTTAAAAAAGTTAGGTTTGTTGGTTTCGTGTCTATATGTATGTGTCTATTCTTAGGAAGCATGTATTTACCAGGTGCTCCAGCTGCTTTATCTTGGCCTTATGAAGGTGGCATAATTCTTGGTTGGGCTGCTTTAGGGTTAATATTCTATATCTGGGCTGCTCTTAGTGGCATCGAGGCCAGAGAACCTAGATATAATTAATATAACATAAACAAAAAATTACTGGGATGTATATTCCAGTAATTTTTTGTTTATGTTATAAATAATTGATTATTTTTAAATCATATTTAATAATCTTATTATGGTCTTTTTATTCCTAAGAAACATATAAAGCCTATTATTATTGCACTTATCATTAATATAAAAGTAGTTAAATATGAACCACTTGAATCATATGAATATCCTGCTATAGTTCCTCCAAAAGAAGCAACTATCAAACTTAAATTAACTATTGGAAAATTTATTGGATAATATGTTCGCCCATAAAATGAATTTACAAAAGCAGAACTTGTTGTAGGTATGCCTCCATAAGAAAAACCACAACACATAAACCCAAGTACTATTATTAAGAAACTTTTGTTTATAAGAGCAAGTATTAAAATTCCCACAGATATAAAGAATACTACATTTATTATGAACATAGTTTTCTTTCTTCCTATTTTATCAAACATACCTCCATAAACTACACGACCAATACCATTAAATATAGAAATTAACCCAACAACAGTTGCTATAGTTGATGGTTCTACTTTTGGACCTACTTCCATAGCCACACCTTTAGCTTGAGAAATTAATGCTAATCCTGCTCCACTTAATAGTACTGCCCAAATAAAAAATAACCAAAAAGCAGGTCTTTTTATCATTACAGAAGCATGAACATCTATACCATCCTCAAAGTTTTTATTTTTGTCAGTATTAGACTTATTTTCTGGAGGTACAAAATCATTAACTGGCTTAACAAAGAAAAAACCACCTATACCAATTACTATAAATAATAATATGCCAAATATCATAAATGAAGTTCTCCAACCACCTATTTCTGATGGAGTGTATGCTTGATATACTTTTCCTATAATAAAACTTCCTATACCAAAGCCCATTAATAAAATTCCCGATATTAGTCCTTGTTTGTCTGGAAACCATTTTGACATAGTGCTCATTACTGCATTATAAGCAAGACCAGATGCAAATCCTGCTAAAATACCAAATCCCATATATAATCCTATTAAGGTAGTTGTTTTTGAAGATATATAAAATCCAATTAAGAACAATATTGCTGATGCCCAAACATTATACTTTACGTTGACTTTATTTGATAATAATCCTCCAACCAATCCCCCTAAACAAAACATGGTCATGCCTATGGTAAAAGTTAATGATAATTGTGCTGTTGACCAACTTGTAAATTCTTGACCTATAGGTGAAGCTAATACACTCCATGCATATATAAGGCCTGCAAATAATAAAACAATGGTACCCACAACAGCATATATCCAACGATTAAGTTTTTTCATACTAATCTCCCCTATTAATTATATTAAAAATCAAAAAATTCTTTTTTAGCATAAACTAAAAAAGAACTTTTCACCTTATTTATTATGACCTGCAATTAAGGCACCATAAGCTATTGAGTATAATTTTGACTCATGACTATCAGCTCTAGAAACTAAAACAATAGGAGCTTTTGCACCCATAATTATTCCAGCAGATTTTCCGCCTGCAAAATATGTTAAAGTTTTTCCTATACCATTTCCTACTTCTATAGTTGGCATTAACATTATATCTGTTTCTCCTGCTACTCTACTTTCAAAACCTTTTATCTTTGCTGCTTCTTTAGACACAGCCAAGTCAAATGCTAAAGGCCCTTCTACTATTATGCCTTCCCCAAACTCTCCTCTTTCACCAGCTTCTTGTAAAGCGTTTGCATCAACTGTAGCTGGCATTTTAGTATTTACTTTCTCTTTTGCAGCTAAACATGCAACTTTTATTTCTTCTAAGCCTAAAGGCTTAGTTGCCTCTATAGCATTTTTTAATATTTTTACTTTCTGATCATAATCAGGAGCTATGTTCATACCTCCGTCTGTAGTTACTAATAATTTGTCATAAGTAGGTATTTCATAAACCATAACATGACTAAGTAAACTATCTGTTCTAAGTCCCCACTCTTTATTTAAAACTGCTTTTAATATAACTGAAGTGTCTAGTAATCCCTTCATTACGAAATCTGCTTCTTTTGAAGAAACTAATTTTACAGCAACTTCAGCACATTCTTCTATAGTATCTTTTTGTATTATTTTTATTCCATTTAAATCAAAATTTATTTCTTTACTAATTTCTCTTATTTTACTTTCATCACCAATTAAAATTGGAACTATTATATCCTTCTCTACTGCACTTTGAACAGCTAGCAAAACCTCTTCATCATGAGCTGCTGCCACTGATAATATAACTTTTTTGTCACCTTTTAATTGATGTAATATGCCCTCTAATTTATTTATCATGCTTATTCCCCTTTATTTAAGATTTCTTAACTAAAATTTGTAGTTCCATAATTACTTCTTCATCCGTTAAAGATAAACTTGGATCTGTTAGCTCCATCTCCAATGAGTCATCTAATATTTTGTACCCTTCTTTATTAATATGAGACATTAATTTTTCATAATACGGCGGTGCGTCTTTGTGAATGCCCTTAAACCTAATACAAACATAGGTCCCTTTTGGAAATATTTTTATTAAGTTTTTATCATATTTTTCTTCTTCTATCATTACAAAAATAGATTTATATTCTCCATATTCTTGCTGAATTAAATCTTCTCTAGCTATGGATACTCCAACTTCTCCATATGTTAGAAAAATTTTATTTTCAGACATCTTGGTCAACTTTCTAAGAGAAAGTTCAATATCATAATCAGTTTTAATACTGTGTCTTAATCTAACAGCTTGTCTTTCCTCAAAATCTATTTCCCTAATAATTCCTAGTAAGTCTTCTCTTGTTGAATCTTTAATTTGCATTATTTTATTATTAATCTTATGTTTAATAAGTTCCAATTCACTTATTTTCTGATTAATAAAGTTATTTTGTTCCTCTAAGGAGTGTATTACATCTTCTGTATTTACATTGTTTAGATTATATTTTATTTTATCCAATGAAAGTCCAAGTTCTTTTAAATACTTTATTGTCTCTAAATATTGAAATTGGTCTAATGTATAATACCTATACTTATTCTCCTTATTAACAAAACTGGGTTTAAACAAATCTATCTCATCATAATATCTTAATGTTTTTTTATTTATGTCAAATAGCTTAGATATTTCTCCTATGGTAAAAAAATCCTTCATATGACAACTCCCCTAATTTTAATTATATTTATATTATATAAAATTAGAGGAGTATATCCAATTATGTTAATTAAATCACGTATAAAATTTTTTTAACTAAGCTTTTATAAAATCAGTTTCACTGTATATTGTAGCTTCTTCTTCACCTTCTAATACTCTAAGTGCACCAAAAGCTAAAGCCTCTAATTCATTTTCTCCAGCTAATATTTCTACTGGTGCTATAAACTTAATTCTCTTACTTATTGATTCGCTCATATATTTAGAATAAGCTATTCCACCAGTTATAATTATTGCATCCACATCACCATTAACAACTGTAGCAAGTTCCCCTATAGATTTTGCTACTTGTAAAGCTAGGGCATCATATATTAATTTTGCATATTCATCACCATTAGCTATTCTTTCTTCAACTTCTCTAGCATCAACAGTATTTAAATATGAAACTATTCCACCTCTACCTCTCACATTTTTAACCATTTCTTTGTGAGTATATTTGCCAGAATAACATAAATCAACTAACATTTTTGCTGGTAATCTTCCTGCTCTTTCTGGTGAGAATGGTCCTTCTTCATCAGAAACAAAGTCTACCATTTTCCCTTTTTCATGAACATTTAAGCTTATACCTCCACCTAAATGAGCTACTATTAAATTTAAATCTTTATAGTTTTTGTTGTTCATTTTTGCATATTTTATTGCCATAGCTCTAGTGTTTAATGCATGAGTTAAGCAAACTCTATCCAGTCCTTTAAGTCCAGACACTTTTGCTATATCTCCACTTTCGTCTACACAAACTGGATCATATATATATGAATTTACACCAATTTCATTGGCAATAGAGTATGAAATTGTAGCTCCTAAATTTGATGCATGGTCTAATGTAGGTCTATTATTTAATCTATCTATCATTTCCTCATTTATTAAATATGCACCTGACTTTACTGGTGGTAATCCTCCACATCTTCCAACTACCGCATTTATACTTTTTAGCTCTATATTGTTTTCTTTTAAAACTTTTTCTATCTCGTTTTTTCTCATTTCAAACTGATCCATTATAGATTTGAACTTTGATAATTCTTCTACTGAATGATTTAATGTTTTTGCAAAAACTTGATTTTCTCCATCATATACTGCAAATTTTGTTGATGTTGAGCCAGGATTTACGGCTAAAACTCTATAAGTCATATTTTTGTCCCCTTTTATAATTTTTTTATATTATAATCTTTCACTATGATATATGTCAAAAGCTATTATAAGAAAAACTTATAATAGCTTTTTAATTTATGGCTAAATAAATTTAAACAGTTGCCTTAATTACTTCTTCTACTAAGTCCATACCAACGCGGAAAGCTTTTATATTTAAATCAATAAATTTTTCTTTTACATTTTTTCTTATAATATCTTCCCAGTCAATTTTTTCTAGCTTCATTGATTTTACCAAAGAACCTAATAATATAACATTCATTACTTTTGAATTTCCTAGTTCTTCAGCTTTCTTTGCTGCATCTATAATTTTTGCATTTAGTCTTTTTAATTCTGAATCTATTTCTTCTTCTTTGTATTCAAATTTTCCTACTAATGTAGATACTGAGTTTAATCTATAATTATTTACAACTACTTTTCCTTCTGGTTTTAAGTATTTTAAATATCTTAAAGCTTCCATTTTTTCAAAGGAAACTATCATATCTGCTCCACCAATTTCAATAACAGGAGAATAAACATTATCTTCACTATATCTTACTTGAGAAGAAACTGACCCACCTCTTTGGCTCATACCATGTATTTCACTCATCTTTACATCGTATCCAGCTTCCATTAGACCTATAGTTAATAATTTACTTGCAAGTATAGTCCCTTGACCACCTACACCTACTAACATAATACTTTTAGTCATATTATTTTACCTCCTTTACTATTGCTTCTTTAGGACATACTTGTGCACACACTTCACATCCTAAACATTGATTTCTATCTATTTTAGATTTTTTAGCTTCTTTATTGTATGAAATTGCTGGACATCCTGTCTTAGTACATTTTTTACATCCTATACATAAATCTTCTACGACTTCACATTTTGTTGTGAACGGCTTATTAAACTCTTCTATATCTTCTTTAGAGAATTTTTTAAGGGCACATGGCCATCTTGTAATGATTACAGATGCCTCTTCATTTGCAAATGCCCAATCAAGAGTATCATTTACTTCTTTTAAATCATTAGGATTTATTACTCTTAAATTTTTCACACCACAAGCTCTAACTACTGATTCTATACTTATTTCATTAGTTGGCTCACCTTGTAATTTAAATCCAGAACCTGGATTTTCTTGATGTCCTGTCATACCAGTAATTCTATTATCTAATATTATTGATATTGCATTACCATTGTTATAAATAATATCCAAAAGCCCATTTATTCCTGTATGGAAGAATGTTGAATCTCCAAGCACACCTACAACTCTTTTCTTATTTCCTTCTACCATGTTGAAAACTTGTTGTGCTCCATGTCCTGAACCTAAAGATGCACCCATACAAACTACACAGTCCATTGCATTATATGGTGGTGCAAATCCTAGAGTATAACATCCTATATCTCCAGTTATAACTACATCTTTTCTTTTTCCTAATTCATAGAATAATCCTCTATGTGGACATCCTGCACAGAATGTTGGTGGTCTTGGAACTAATAATTCTTCATTTGTCTCTAAATGATCAAATGTTTTTCCATATATAGCTTTTCTTATAACATCCGGTGTCATTTCTCCATATGATGGAAATACATCTTTACCATTACAATTTATTCCTAAAGCTTTAACATGCTCTTCTATGAATTCATCATTTTCTTCTATAACATAAATTTTTTCTACCTTAGATGCAAATTCTTTTATTTTTTCATCTGGCATTGGGAAAGTAAATCCTAATTTTAAATAAGATGCATCATTTCCAAACACTTCTTTTGCAAAATTTGTACACATTCCAGATGCAATAATTCCTACTTTAGTATCATTTAATTCAATTGAGTTAAGGTCTGTCTCGTTAGAGAATTTTTCTAAATTATGAAGTCTTTCTTCTACTTTTCCTCTTAATACCCTTGAATTTGCAGGAACTGTAACATATTTAGGTGCATCTTTTACATACTCTTTTATTCCAACTTCTTTTCTATCTTTGCACTCAACTATCCCCTTTGAATGACATAGTCTAGTTGTTAATCTATATAAAACTGGCGTATCAAATTTTTCACTTATTTCAAATGCTTCCTTGAACATATCTTTAGCTTCTTGACTAGTTGATGGTTCAAACATTGGAATTTTAGCTGCTCTAGCATAATTTCTATTATCTTGCTCATTTTGTGATGAATGTTGTCCTGGCTCATCTGCTGTAATTATTACAAATCCTCCAGTTACACCTGTATATGCTACTGTGAACAACGGATCAGCTGCTACATTTAAACCAACATGTTTCATAGATGCAACAGTTCTTGCACCTGCTATTGAAGCTCCTGCTGCTGCTTCAACTGCTACTTTTTCATTTGGAGCCCATTCTGCAAGGATATCATCCTTATATAATGCTATATTTTCTAATATCTCCGTACTTGGAGTTCCCGGATAAGCTGAAGCATATTTTACACCAGCTTCATATGCGCCACGAGCTATGGCCTCATTACCTGTCATTAATTTCTTCATTATAATAGTCCCCCTTATTTTTATGTTTCTATACTTAATTTTTGTCTAATGATTTAACTTTTCAAAAGCTTCTTTTATGATTTTTGGAGCTTTTTTGCACTTTTCTTCTGATACTGCACATACTGCAAATCTTAATCCCATTTTTAAAGGAACTAAATAAAGATTCTCTTTAGTAAGTGCTTCGCAAACTTCTTTTGGATTATTGCATGGTATACTTACAAAAAATCCATCTCTATATGGAAGTATATCAAGGTTTACTTCTCTTGCACCTTGTACAAAAGCTTCTGCTCTTTTAAAAAGCATATCTTTATATTGATCTTTCTCAATTTTATATTCTGCGTACTTTTTATCATCTGAAATTAAATGAGAAAGAATAGACATGGCTCCTCTATTACAATTAGACCAATTCGCTCTACAAGAATGCATTAGTGAGTAATAGAATTCTTCTGCCATATCTTCACTTGAAGATATTCCTATGGCTGCTCCCATTCTCATTCCATAAGCAGTAAATCCTTTTGACATACTAAAGCCTACTATTGATAATATATTCTCTGGCAAGTTTCCAAATTTCTTAAAAAATTTTCTACTTGCTATATCATCTTTAACAAAATCTATATATGCAACATCTATAAATAAAACTATTTTTTTACTTTCATCCTTTGCAATTTCTTTTGCAAAATCTAATATTTCATCCCACTCATCATCAGACACAGTATATCCTGTTGGATTATGACCAGGAGTATTAATTATCGTAAATATATTTCCTTGTTTATCTATAATTTCTTTAAATTTAGATTTAAAAGATTCAATATTGAATCTTCCTTCATCATTAAATAATTTATAATTTGCAACCCCTCTTCCAGCTTCCTCTCCTATAATTCCATAAGGACTCCAGTACCAATCAGAAGTCAAAATTACATCTTTGGGATTAGTATAGTTCCACATTGCTAATTTAATAGCACCACTTCCACCTGGAGAAGCTACAACTCTTACATAACCATCTGGATCATTACCTTGAAAACAAATTTTTCTTATAGCCTCTTTATAGTCATCTTGCCCTGCAATAGAAGCGTAAGCAGATATTTCATTGTTAGGCAATGATTTTAATTGTTCAAAAACACTACTCATTGTTATTAGCTTTCCATCATCATCCATCAATGCACCAATAGTAGCGTTGATAACGTTTTCTTTACCTATATTTTGTTCTGCATTTTGAGCTCTTTCAGATAAGTTAAATATAATGTCATTTTCTCTGGGCCATCTTGCGTGGTCTGCAACCATACTTAATTTCATTTTATTCCCCCCATTTTATTTCACTATTTTTATATTCATAATATTCTCTAATATTATAATAAACCTTCCATTAACTGGAATGTCAATAGGTTTTATATAATATAAAAAAAAATACACAGTTCAATATATTGAACTGTGTATTTTTTAATCTTCTCTTTTTTGGGCGGATAGCTTCATCATTTTTAGATGTTGTCTCATAAAGAATATTTCAGCGGTCATAGCAAAGCATGCTACTATCCTAACTGTCATACTCGTAGTGTTTAGCGCCATTTCAGTAAAGTATGTAAATAAAACTAAATCAATGCTAAACACAAAAATATCGCCTAATTTCATTTGTTCGCTCCTTATTTTTAACTAAAATGCCCCTGAGACTTCTTTTTCTTTTTCTTCTAATGATTTAATCATATTTATTACTATAGGATTAAATAATCCTTCAACTTCTTCATCACCATCTCTATAAATACCTATAGATACGTTTCCTATTCCAGAATTCATTGGTAATTGGCCTAAAAGATCCAAATTCATATCATCAAGGAATTTTCTATTATTTTCTCCATTAAATATTTGAATCTTTTTCCCACAATCTGGACATGTTATATAGCTCATATTTTCAACTACACCTATAACGTCTATATCTAATTTTTGTACCATATGAACAGCTTTTGTAACTATCATTGATACCATATCTTGAGGTATCGTAACCATTACTATACCATTTATAGGAATTGATTGCATAACTGTTAAAGCTACATCTCCTGTTCCTGGAGGCATATCTATTATAAGGTAGTCTAATTCTTCCCATAAAACATCTGTATAAAATTGTTTTACTGCATTAGAAACCATTGCACCTCTCCAAATAACAGGTTCTTCTTCATTTTCTATTAATAAGTTTAGAGACATTACTTTTATTCCATCTGCTGTTATTGCTGGATATATAAATTCCTCTGTCGCTCTTGCTCTTTGCTTATCTACACCCAAAAGTCTTGGTATACTAGGGCCTGTTATATCTGCATCTAATACACCTACTTTATATCCTTGTTTAGCTAAATTTTTTGCTATAAGCGCTGATACTGTAGATTTTCCTACTCCACCTTTTCCACTCATAACACCTATAATTTTATTAATTTTATTTAGTGGATTATTAACCACTGAACAACTTGATTGCTCTTTATTACAAGATCCATTTGATGGACATGAATTACAATTTGACATTTCTATTTTCCCCCCTAATAATGGATATATCTACAAAATAAATATAGTTCTTTATATTTATTTTGTCAATGAACATAATAATGATATAGAATGGAATAGAATATAAATAATTATTTTTTAAAGGATGTGAAAGATGTGTTAGCCATAAAAAATACAATCGTAGAAAAGTTTAAACTATATAAGGATAAAATTATGGAATATATAAAATTTAATATTATCGGTACTGCAAATTTTATAGTTGCTCAAATATTTTATTTAACCCTATATCTAGTTTTTAAAATCCATTATTTGGTTGCATATACGATTACAAGCGTTATAAGTATTACTGCATCTTATTATTTGAATTCTAGATTTACATTCAAAGAGCAAAAATATTCTTTTAAAAAATACTTGTTAAGCTTCTTAGTATATATATTTGAATATGCTTTAAATCTAGGTGTTATATTATTATTAGTTAATATATTTGGTTTAAGTAAAGCTATAGCTCCTATAATAGCCCCTGTTTTCTCAACTATTCCAGTATTTTTTCTAATGAGATTAGTTATAAAACATACAGATGAAAAAAAATAAACACATTATTAATTTTTAATTAATAATGTGTTTATACTTATATATCTGAAAACTCTATATTTGCTCTACTATATCTTACTTCTTCTTTTTTTTGTACAATAAGCTCTTTACCATTATTTGGTAATTCCCTGGGTATAACTACTATAAATTCACTACCTTGGTTAACTTCACTATTAACTTTAATGGTTCCTCCATGCAAACTTACTAAAGATTTTACCAAATATAGCCCTATACCACTTCCCTGTTTTTCCATCCTATTTCTACTTTCAACTTGTTCAAATCTTTCAAATATACAGCTTGCTTTATCTTTTGGTATTCCAATTCCTTCATCTTTTACACTAATCTTAATTTTATCTCCTTTAATATATAAATTTACGTATATATTACCATTTTTTTTATTAAACTTAACTGCATTTGATAATAAATTAAGCATAGTTCTTTCTATAATGTCTTGGTCAAATAGTACTACTTCTTCTTCAACATTTGTATCAAAAATTAAGTGCATACTATTAAATTCTGTAAATTCCACAATAGATTCACATATGTCTTCTATAAATGCCACTATATCTGAATTAATGGGATTAAAGCTTATATATCCTGCCTCAACTCGTGTTGAATCTAATAAATTGTTTATAAGCCTCACAAGTCTTAGGCTATTCATTTCCATTATATCCATATATTTATAAAATTTATTAGCGTCTTGTGGTGATATTTTTGTTAAATTTAATTTGATAAGTTGAATTGTGCTTGATATAAGATTGATTGGCGTCCTCAATTCATGGGATAAATTTGCAAAAAAGTCTAATTTAAGTTGATTTTTTTCTTCTTCTATTTTCTTTTTTTCTGTTACATCAGTTAAAATTCCTACCCTTTTTGATATATTGCCTTTTGAGTCCTTTATTGGCAAGAATTTATACCAAATCCATTTTTCTTTTCCATTATCCAATTTTATTTTTCCAGTTCCTTCATTACACTGGTCAAAATCAAATTTATAATTTATATTATAATCATTCCATTCGACTCTCTTAAAATACTCATCTAATTTATTAAAATCTTTATATAAATCCTCTGGGCTATCTTCAAATACATTTCTAAAAGCAGGGCTGACATAAGTTGCCCTTTCCTTATCCCTGATAATAAACACAGAATCAGAATACTTAGTTATCTCCCTAAAATTTTCTTCATTTTGTTCTAAGCTTTTTTCAAAAACTAACTTATCATTAATTTCTACACTAAAACCTCTTGTTCCTATTATATTATCATTATCATCTATTATAGGCCATATGGTTGATTCTAGATAGATTTTAGTGCCATCTTTTTTTCTTAATGTTTGGTAGAAAGTTTTTACATTTCTATTTGATATTACATTATTTTCTTGTTGTCTAAATTTCCTAACATCAGATGTTTCCCATAAATCTAAGTCTCTTTTTCCAGTGATTGTTTTTTTATCGTTTAATTTGGGATCATTACAGTTTTCGCATACATCAATATATACTCCATTTAAATCTTTTGCCCAATTGTATATTATGAAATCTTCTTCATCATAACTCATATTATAATTCATTGAATACACTACTATAAAATACTCTTCTAAATAATATATATCTATAATTGCAGTTTTATTATTTATTTCAACGGTATACTCTATATTCTTATGACCATTTTTAATTATATCATTTACAAATTGATCAAATTCGTCTCCTTTAAATTGACTTTTTATCCAATTATTTACTATTAATTCTGTTACTTCTTTTTCAAATACATTATTTTCTGTTAATAGCTTAAAAATTTTTTCAAATTCTTTATTTTGCTCCAATACCTCTATGCCAATGTATTTATTATGATTATCCATTTTACTATTTATTATTAAGTAAGCTATTTTACTATTTCTTATTATACTTCTATAAATATCCTTTTTCATAATAAAACCCCTCATTTTTAATTCTCTATTAAATTAACATAGATTTTAACTCTCATCATTATTTTAATTATATCACTTTTTTACATTTTTTTCCTTATCCAAAAAAATAAAATTTTCCCTTCAATATATGTATATTCGAACTTATGTTTGTCTATAATTTTACTAAATTACATAAAAATATGGAGGTTTCAAATGAATAAAGTCATATTAGTAGGAAGATTATGTCAAGATCCAGATTTAAAATACATAGGTGAAAAAAATATCCCTATTACTAAATTTACATTAGCAGTTAATAGAGATTATAAAAATGCTCAAGGAGAACATGATACTGACTTTATCAATTGCGAAATATGGAATAGACAAGCAGAAGTTTTTAGCAAATATATGACTAAAGGTAGATTAGTTTACATGGAGGGAAGAGTTAAAGTAGATAAATATTTATCTCCAAGCGGAGAAAATAAAAAATCTATTACAGTAAGCTGTGACTTGTTTAGATTTATAGATTTTAAACAAAATGATAGCACTGAAAATACCTTCAATAATGAAGATATCTTTACAAATGAAGTTTTTGATGGTGATATATCCGAAAGTGAAATTCCTTTTTAATCAAAATTTTTTCATCAGGTAACCATCTTATCAGATTAAAATGTGTAGATTGTCAATAATCTACACATTTTTTCTATGGTTACTCAAGAAATTCATTTTGAACATTTTTCATTTGAAATATAATAAACGATTTTGGTCTAATATCTACTACGAATTTTCCATTTTCTTTTTCCAAAGTAGCTCCATAGTCCCCAGGAGTATATTTTATACCTATTTCATATAATAAATCACACCCAAAATCAAAATCTATACGTTTGTAATTTTCACTTCTATTTATAATTATTAAACAATTATCTTCCTCTTTTTCGCTAAGAAATCTTTCATAAGCGAAAACATCATTGTCACTAGTATAAATAAAGTTAGTTTCACCATTTAATAAGGTCCTAACTCTATATCTAGTTTGAATAGAATTTCTATAAAAATCTATCATCTCATTATCTTCATTTTTCCATGGATAAGTTCTTCTATTATATGGATCTTTATCTCCTTCAAGACCTGCTTCATCACCATAATAAATATATGGTACTCCTTCAAAAGTCATCTGTGCTAATACTGCAAGTTTAATCATATCTTTATCATTATTAAGCTCTGTTTTAACTCTTTTAACATCATGAGTACCTAATAAATTTAAGTTTGATTTAAATGCCTCTGGTGGATAGTTTTCTTTCATTTCCATATACAGATCATTAAGTTCATATGAGGCTATTTCACCCTTTAGGAAAGATAATATTCCGTTTCTAAATGGATACCCCATAGCTGAATCAAGCTGTTTTCCTAAAAGATAATTTCTACGTTGTCCATAACTAATTTTATTAGAAGCATCTTCCCACACTTCTCCAATTAAAACGGAATCGGTTTCGGAGTTTTTTAACTCCTTTTTAAATTCAGTTACAAATTCATCTGGTAACTCATCCACTACATCTAATCTCCATCCTTTAACTCCAAATTTAGCCCATTTATTTAAAACACTTTCTTCATCTTTAATTATATAATTCATATATGAAGTC
Organism: Terrisporobacter glycolicus ATCC 14880 = DSM 1288; assembly: GCF_036812735.1. Taxonomy (NCBI): domain Bacteria; kingdom Bacillati; phylum Bacillota; class Clostridia; order Peptostreptococcales; family Peptostreptococcaceae; genus Terrisporobacter; species Terrisporobacter glycolicus. Next base: position 3,589,721 of record NZ_CP117523.1, read on the forward strand.
TCCAGTTCGTCCACATTTGGTAAATCTTTAATTCCCCACCAACATTTGTAACCCACCTTTGAATCATCAAAAGTATACCAGCTTCTGTAAGGAGAATCTTCATCATTATAAGCTCCTTTACTAGAGTAGTTGTTAAACTTATTAAAATAAATACTATCGGCTCCTGTATGACTAAATACACCATCAAGTATTATAGACATTCCCTTTGCATTAGCTTTTTCAATTAACTCATCAAATATTTCTTCATCACCAAACATAGGATCAATCTTTTTATAATCTCCTGTATTGTATTTATGGTTGCTAGATGATTCAAAAACTGGACTTAAATATATAATACTTACTCCAAGCTTCTTAAGGTAGCCCAGCTTGTTAATAATCCCTTTGAGATTACCTCCATAAAAATCCCATCTTATGATGTCTCCATTTTCATCTTTTATATACATTGGATCATCTTCCCAATTTGCATATATAAAACTATTTTTCTTTGGATTACTTGGTTTACCAGTTCTATTACCATTATTGAATCTATCTACAAATATATGATATAAAATACCTTCTTTAAACCAAGTTGGTGTTTTACTTTCTTCATATACTGTTAATTGATATTTATTTAAGTTATCAAAATCATATTCACAAACTTCACCATTTTGTTTGACTTTTCCATAAAATAGCTTTTGATTATATCCATCTTGTTTAACTTCAACCTCAAAATAGTAATAATATACTGCTGGAATTAGTAATGGATCTATTTTACATTCGTAGATGTTTTCTTCTTTTTTATTCAATGAAATTCGTCTTATATCTTTACTATTTAAATTTTCATCTTCTTTTGTTATTACTAAACAAATACTGCATACTTCTTTGTTAGTACCAACTTTAATATCAGCTCCTTGGTTAACATCTAAGGCCCCAAAAGGAGCCTTAAAATATTCATTCCATGAGTTAAATGATATTGTTTTACACATTCTCATCACACCCTTTAAACCAAATATCTTCTATATATTCATTTATGGTTCTATCACTAGAAAAAATCCCAGAATTAGCAATATTTATAAGGGATATTTTATTCCACTTCATTTTATCTTTATAAAGATTACTTATTCTTTGTTGCGATTCAGCATATTCATCAAGATCTCTGAGAACAAAATATTCATCATTGTAAGTTATTAATGCATCATAAATTTCCCTACCTTCTTTTCCTAGGCCAGGTATAAACCCATCAACTAAATCATCTACAACTCTTCTTAGTAACTTGTTAGAGTGATATAAATCTTTTGATGAATATCCACCATATTTGTTATAATCTAATACTTGCTTAGCACTAAGTCCAAATAAAAACATATTTTCTTTTCCTACTTGTTGATATATTTCCACATTAGCTCCGTCTAATGTTGCCAGTGTTAATGCTCCATTTATCATAAACTTCATATTACTAGTTCCTGATGCTTCCTTTGTAGTCGTTGAAATTTGTTCACTTACATTTGCTGCTGGTATAATTTTTTCTGCTAATGATACCCCGTAGTTTTCTATAAATACAACTTTAATTTTGTCTTTTACTCTAGGGTCATTGTTTACTAAATTAGAGACACAATTTATTAGTTTTATTATACATTTTGCCAAATAGTATCCTGGTGCTGCCTTAGCTCCAAATATAAAAGTTCGCGGTTGAATATCTAATTCAATATCCACATTATCCAATATTTCATGATACAAACAAAGTACATGTAAAATATTCATAAGTTGTCTTTTATAAGCATGAAGCCTTTTTACTTGTACATCAAATATGGAATTAGGATCTATCGTTATGTTATTATTTTCTTTTATATAATTAGCAAGCTTTAACTTATTATTAAATTTTATCTCTTCTAATCTATTCAATACGTTTTCATTATCCACAAATTTTTCTAATTCCTTCAAATGAGATGTATCTTTTATCCACTTATTCCCAATTAATTCTGTTATTAAGTTCGCCAGTTCAGGATTAGAACTTATAAGCCATCTTCTATGAGAAATGCCGTTTGTTTTATTATTAAATTTATATGGTTCTTCTTCATAAAAATCATTTAAAACTTCTTCTTTTAGCAGTCTAGTATGAAGCCCCGCCACACCATTTATACTATAACTTGATACTATACATAAATTAGCCATTCTAATTTCACCATCATACATAATAGCCATTCTTTTAACTTTATCCTCACTATGACCTTTTTTTCTTAAATCATTAACATATCTTCTATTAATTTCTTCAATTATCATATATATTCTTGGTAGAAGTTTTTTTATAATATCTTCTGACCATCTCTCCATCGCCTCACACAATATTGTGTGATTTGTATATGACATTACTTTATTAGTTATGTCCCATGATTCATCCCAGGATAATCCTTCTTCATCTAATAATATTCTCATCATTTCTGGTATACACAAAGCTGGATGAGTATCATTTATATGAATAGCAATTTTATTAGGCAAATCTTGTGGTGTAATTTTATATCTTCTACATTTTCTAAATATATCTTGAATTCCTGCACTGACAAAGAAATACTCTTGCTTTAGTCTTAATAGTTGACCTGCATAGTTTGAATCATTTGGATATAAAGTTTGAGAAATTTCTTCTGCATAATATTTGTATTTTAGTGCGTCTTCATAACTAGCAGCTTGATTTTTAGCATATAAAGATATTTTTCCAAAATCTCTTGTTGGTATTTCACCTTTCCATATTCTAAGTGTGTTTATACATTCATTTCCATAACCAATTATAGGAATATCATAAGGCATTGCCATTACTGGAATATAATCTTTATGCGTAACTTTCAGATTTCCTTCATTATCTTCTTCCATATTAATTTTTCCTTCATATTTTATCAATAATGCTCTATTAGGTCTAACTGTTTCCCAAGAGTAAGAACTATTTATAAGCCAGTTTTCTGGAACTTCAACTTGAGAATTGTTTACAAACTTCTGCTCAAACAATCCGTATTTATATCTTATTCCATATCCATGGCCACTGATTCCTACAGAAGCCATTGAATCAAGGAAACAAGCGGCTAATCTTCCCAACCCTCCATTTCCTAATGCTGGCTCTGGTTCTGATTCAACTATCTCATCTAAATCTATTCCCAATTCATTCAAACCTTGCCTTATAGTATCTTCAAATCCAAGATTTGATAAATTGGATTTTAATTGTCTTCCTAATAAAAATTCTATTGAAAAATAAAATACTGCCTTTTCTTGATATATTCTACTACCTTCCCAGTCTTTTGAAATCATATCTTTTATAACGTAACACAGTACATTGAAAAGTTCTTCATTACTTGCTTCTTCAAGGGTTTGAGCGTATAAGTTGTTCATTTTTCTTCTGAAATGTTCTTTGAATCGCTTTTTATTTATTGTAATCATCAAATCGCCCCTTTAGCTTATTAAGCCATTAAATATTCTCATATAGTCTTGAGCTGATTTCTTCCAACTATTATCTGTATTCATTGCATTTGTAATTAGATTATTCCAAATACTTTTATCTTGATACAATGTAATTGCTTTTTGAAGAGTAAAGAACATTTCGTGAGCATTGTAATTAGTAAAACTAAATCCGTTTCCTTCTCCTGTGTATTGATTATAAGGAGTTACAGTATCTTTAAGCCCTCCCGTTTCTCTTACTATTGGAATTGATCCATATCTCATTGCAAGCATTTGACCTATACCACAAGGCTCATATAAAGATGGCATTAAGAAAATATCACATGCCGCATAAATTTGTTGTGCAAAAGCACTATCAAAAGTAATTCTTGCTGATAATTTATTACTAAAATTTGAATTATAATAATTAAACATAGACTGATATTGATGTTCTCCTGTTCCAAGTACAACCATTTGTAGATTTTCTCTCATAATTTCAGGCATCATATAATTGATTAAATCCAAACCTTTCTGTGAAGTTAATCTAGACACAATACCTACTAAAGGGATATTAGAATTAACTTCTAATCCTAGAATTTCTTGCAACTTTATCTTATTTTGTAGTTTTTTATTTATACAACTAACATCAAATTTTTCAAATATAGCCTTATCTGTTGCTGGATCATTTAAGTCATAATCTATACCATTTAAAATACCTTCTAATTTATATGAATTTGATTTTAACAGTCCATCTAATCCTTCCCCGTAAAAAGGTGTCTGTATTTCTTCTACATAAGTTTTACTCACTGTCGTTACCTTATTGGCGAATACTATTCCAGCCTTCATAAAATTAACTTTTCCATAAAACTCTATATCCCCATTATTAAAATAATCATAAGGTATATCAAAAACATTTCCTATCATATCTTTATTAAATATTCCTTGATATTGTAAATTGTGTATAGTGTAAACAGTTTTTATATTTTTGTATTTCTTTAGATGCCCATAATCTTCATTAAGTAATAAGGGAATCATTCCTGTATGCCAATCATTTAAGTTTATAACATCTGGATAAAAGTTCAATTTTTCCATAGATGATAATACTGCATTACTAAAAAAGACAAATCTTTCCGGATCATCACCATGCCCATATATACTTGATTCGTCAGATCTCTTAAAATAAAATTCATTGTCTATAAAGTAAAATGTAACTCCGTCCAATTCCATAGTTTCTATGCCACAATATTGATTTCGCCAGCCTACCTTTACACTAAATTCTGCAACGGGTTTAAATTTATCTTTTAAATATGTTGGTATGGTAGAATACTTTGGCATCATTACTCTTACATCAGCACCTTCCTTTTTTAGAGCTTTAGGAAGTGCATAAGACACATCTCCTAATCCTCCTGTTTTTACAAATGGCCAGCATTCTGCCGTCACATAAAGTATATTCATTCATTTTCCCCCTTTTTACTGCTAAAGCTTCTGATTCTTTTCTATTACCATAGGGTAGTCTTTATCTCCTTTTAGCTCTTTTCCTTTTGAGACGTTAATATTTTTATCAAATATAACATTTTCTAAAACTACTCCTGGCTCTATTTTGCAATTTTGCATTATTACGCAGTTTCTTAGTATTGCGTCTCTTCCTACTTCAACTTTTCTAAATAATGTACAATTTTCAACAATTCCATCAATTTTACACCCTGTAGCTACAAAAGAATTTTTCACATCAGCATTTTTCATATATATGGTTGGTGCTTGACTCTTATCCTTAGTAAATATTTTTCTTTCCGAGTTAAATAATTCTGATGATACATACTTTTTTAATATTTCTTTGCTTGCCTCAGCATAACTTTGAATTGAATTTATACACTTCAAATAATTTTCAAATTCGAATCCCCCAACTTGTATATTAGAAATCTCTCTTTTAATATAGTCTTCAAAATATGAGTGTGTTCCTAAACTTGCTATTTTATATATGCATTTAATAAAATCCGTTCTTTTCATAATATAAGTTTCCATAGATATATTTGCACTAGGAAAAGCTCCTATGTTCCCACCTATATTTAAAACTCTATCATTACTATCCATATTTAATGTCATACAGCCTAAAAAATCATCATCTGCATTTGTCACATGTTTATATATAACAGTAATATCATTTTTTGATTGTTTATGATATTTAAGCGCTTCTTTATAATCCATGCTACACAACATATACCCTGGTGCAATAAGTATATATTCTTCTTTACTTTTTTCTATATAATCTATATTTGCTAATATAGAGTACACATCTCCCGTTCTAAAACCATAATTATTGTTATACTTTGTATTTTCTGGGCTGAAAATATAAAGCCCACCTTTCTTTCTGCTTAAATCCCAATCCTTACCACTTCCCAAATGATCTGTTAAGGATCTATATTTTTCTTTAGCATAAATTCCAACATTAGTAATATCTGAATTTACCATGTTAGACAAAACAAAATCTATAATTCTATATCTCCCTGCAATTGGAGTAGATGCTAATGGTCTTGCATAATTTAATATATTTATATTTGGATTGCCTTTTTTATCAAGATTAATTAATCCCATACATTTATTTTTCATAATATCCTCCCCTTTTAAGCTTCAACCTTTTCCTTAGCACTAACTACTTCATACTCTGATACAATACTTATTTCATTTGTATCGCTTTTTATCACTGCGTTGTCATTAATTACTGCACCTTCTGCTATCATTGCCTTTTCAATTATTACATTTTTTCCTATAGTAACATTGGGCATTATTACAGAATTTTTAATTATACTTCCTTCTCCAACCTCAACCTTATGTGATAAAACTGTATTTTCGATTGTTCCTAATACAGAACAACCATCTGCTATTAGAGCTTCTTTTACACTGGCATTTCCACCAATATATTGTGGTGGAAGATCCATAGTATTTGTATATATCGTCCAATTTGAATTACTTAAATCTATAGCTTCTGGAGTATTAATTAAATCCATATTAGCTTCCCATAAACTTTGTATAGTACCTACATCTCTCCAATATCCTTTAAAAGGATAAGCATACATTTTTTGATTTTCTTTTAGCATAGTTGGTATTACATCTTTACCAAAATCATCAAAGCATTCTTTAGTTTTTCTAACTCGTAAGAAATATTCTTTTAACTTTTTCCAATTAAAAATATATACACCCATAGATGCTAAATTGCTTTTGGGACTTTTAGGTTTTTCATCAAATTCATATATTTTCTTATCATCATCTGCATTCATTATTCCAAATCTGCTTGCCTCATCCCACGGAACTTCTATAACTGCTATTGTAGCTTCTGCTTTTTTTTCTTTATGAAACTCCAACATTTTGCTATAATCCATTTTGTAAATATGATCCCCAGATAAAATTAATAAATATTCTGGGTCATAATCATCTATAAAGTTCATATTTTTATATATTGCATTAGCCGTTCCATTAAACCAATGACCTTCTTTTTCACTCATATATGGTTGAAGTATATAAACTCCACCATTTATTCTATCTAAATCCCAATGACTTCCCATTCCAATATGAGAATTTAATATTCTTGGTCTGTATTGTGTAAGCACTCCAACTGTGTCTATCCCTGAATTAGAGCAATTACTTAAAACAAAATCTATAATTCTATATTTTCCCCCAAATGATACTGCTGGCTTAGCTATTCTTTTTGTAAAAACACCCAATCTTGATCCTTGCCCCCCAGCTAAAATCATTGCTAGCATCTCTTGTTTCATTCAAATTCCCCCTTTTCAAGATCAATTAATTTCTTAATCTATTTTAAGTTTTATAAAAGTAGCTCCTAATGGTGGTACTTTTATTTTTATATGATAAGGCTTATTATGCCATTTCTCATCTATCGCAAATAATTCGGCATTTTTCATAGTTTGATTCGATCCCCAGTATTTCTCATCATCACTATTTAATACTTCTTCATATGTATCTAAATAAGGAACCCCTACCTTGTAATCATAATAAACAACAGGTGTAAAATTTAAAACAGCTATAATAAAGTTTTTTTCATCCTTACTTTTTCTCATTAATGTAACTATGCTTTTTTCTTCATTATGAGGATCAATAAAGTCAAATCCTTCATAAGAATTATCCACCTCATATAAAGATTTTTCAGCTATATAAAAATAATTTAAGTCCTTTACAAAAACTTTTGTTTTAGCATGTTGCTCTCTATCTAGCAACTGCCACTCCAAACCATAAGCATATCTCCATTCAAGTCCTTGACCAAATTCTCCGCCCATAAACAATAATTTTTTTCCTGGATGTATCATGTGATAAGAATATAATAATCTTAAACTGGCAAATCTTTGCCATTCATCCCCACACATTTTATCCAACAATGATTTTTTACCATGAACGACTTCATCATGAGAGAGTGGTAAAATAAAGCTTTCTGAGAATGCATACATAAATGAAAAAGTTATTAAGTTATGATGATGCTTTCTGTATATAGGATCCATCTCCATATATTTTAAAGTATCATTCATCCACCCCATATTCCATTTATGACTAAAACCTAATCCACCTAAATAAGTAGGTGAGGTAACCATTGGCCAGGATGTTGATTCTTCAGCTATAATTAGTGGATTTTTTATATTTTCATATATAACTTCATTTAATCGTCTTAAAAAATCTATTCCTTCTATATTTTCTCTTCCTCCATATTGATTCGGTCTCCAATCACCTATGTCATAGTCCAAGTACAAAATGGAGCTAACAGCATCTACTCTAATACCATCCACGTGAAATTCTTTAAACCAATACATTACATTTGATAATAAAAAACTATTAACCTCAGGTTTTCCTAAATCAAAATGAACTGTTCCCCAGCCTAGATTTTCTGCCTTTAGTGGATCTGCATATTCAAATTGTGATGAACCATCAAATCTATATAAACCATGAACATCCTTGCAGAAGTGACTATAAGCAAAGTCTAATATAATTCCTAAATTATTTTCATGACACCTATCTACAAAAGCTTTAAATTGGTCTGGTTTGCCATGTCTACTTGTAGTTGAATAATATCCTACCGTCTGATATCCCCAACTCATATCTAAGGGGTGCTCTGTTATAGGCATTAATTCTATATGTGTGTAACCCATATCTTTTACATAATCAATCATTTCGTATAGTTCTTCAAAAGAAAAAAATTCTCCATCCCATTTTCTTTTCCAAGAACCTAGATGAACTTCATATATATTCATAGGCTCATTGTTAAATCTCTTTTTATTCTTATCCTGTAAATATTTTTCATCTTTCCAATTATAATTTTTTACTTCATACACTATTGATGCTGTTTTAGGCCTTAATTCAGAAAAAGTCCCATATGGATCTGATTTCAATCTGCTTACATTATCACACCCAATTACATTGTATTTATAAATATCTCCCTCCTCTAAATCAGTAGTAAATATTGACCAAATACCACTATTATGCATATTTTCTAAAGGATGAGATGTCTCATTCCACTCATTGAAATTCCCTACTAAATAAACTCCTTTAGCATTCGGCGCCCATATAGCAAAGGAATATCCTATTACCCCTTCATACTCTGCTTTATGATTTCCAAGAAATTTATAACTATCTAAAGAATTTCCTAACATAAAATTATCTATTTTTTCTTTTGTAATTATGTCTAAGTATTTAATTTTAATCCCCCCTAAATGCTAATATTTTGTGTATCTTATTATACTTATACTTCTATTAAAATATGAATCTCCCTTTTTTTATTATTTATTTAACAGTTTTTTTACTTTAATTAATATAGATTATAATTCGTACTAAAGCTATCAATTAATTTTTTTAAGATTAATTCTATATGACTTTAGTAAATATTTACATATATATTTTTTTAATTGTACATATTTTCAAATAAAAAATTTACTTCGCTCATATTGCCAGCGGCTTCGCCCGTTGTTCAAGTCACAAAGTTGAAAATTATATATTATCCAAAGAACAGATAAAATATAATTTCCTTACAATTAAAAAATACTCTAAAGATAGGTATCTTTAGAGTATTTTAGTTAATTATTTATTATTTTTATCGCTACTTAAGACTTCTTTAATCCCCTTAAAAGAACCTAAGAAGTTAACTGTTTCTGATGGAAGAACAAGTTTAGTAGAATCACTTTCTGCAAGTTTTTCTAAGGCTTCCATAGACTTAAGTGCTAACATATTATCATCGATATCAGATTCCTTCATTGCTTGGAATACATTTTTGATTATAGTGGCTTCACCTTCTGCATTAGCTTGTGCAATCTGTCTTATAGATTCAGCTTCACCTTCTGCTCTAAGTATACGAGATTCTTTTTCACCCTCTGCCTCTCTAACCATAGCTTCTTTTTTAGCTTCAGCTCTAAGTATTGCTGATTGTTTTTCTCCTTCTGCTTGAAGTATTGATGCTGCCTTATTTCCTTCTGCTTGAAGTATTGACTCTCTTCTTTCTCTCTCTGCCCTCATTTGTTTTTCCATAGCAACTTGTATATCATGTGGTGGCATTATGTTTTTAAGTTCTACCCTATTAACTTTTATTCCCCATTTATCAGTTGCTTCGTCTAATATTGATCTCATCTTTGTATTGATTAAATCTCTAGATGTTAGAGTTTCATCTAAATCCAACTCCCCAATTATATTTCTAAGAGTTGTGGCAGTTAAGTTTTCTATAGCAGATATTGGATTTGCTATTTCAAATACATATCTAACAGGATCGGTTACTTGGAAATAAACTACAGTATCTATTTGCATAGTAACATTATCTTTTGTTATAACTGCTTGTGGTGGAAAATCTACTACATTTTCTCTTAAATCAATTACATATGCCATTCGATCTAAAAATGGTATTAAGAAATGAACACCTGTATCAGCTTTTTTGTGGAACTTACCAAGTCTCATTACTATACCAACTTTTGATTGTTTAATAACTTTTACACAACTTAAACTTAATACTACTACTATTAGTATTATGACTACTAATTTTATCATACCCTCTTCTCCTTTTTATTAATTTATAGTTAATTTTATTATTTACTTTTCTTCTTGATTATCAGTATGTTTTACAACTAGTTTAACACCCTCAATTCTTATTACCTTAACCAGCTGTCCCACTTCAATTTTTTCATTATTCTCTGATATTGCAGTCCAATCTTCTCCCGTCAGTGTTACAATGCCTGTCATGTACGGAAGTATTTCTTCTTTAACTACACCTGTTTTTTGCTCTATTCCTTGTAAATTTGTATTATATTTAAAGGTCTTATCTTTATCTACAAAATACTTTGTAAATATGACTAATAAAGTAATTGAAATAGCAGCGAATAATGCAATTTGAATTATTACGCTTTCTATAAAAGTGCTTAAAACCATTAAAATTAAGGCACCTATACTAAACCATACTAGAGTTAAACTTGTTGTCATTAATTCAGCTATTCCAAATGCTACTGCAACAATTAACCAAACCGTATTCATCATATCCCTCTTCTCTATTTAGAAATTCACTTGCTTTATACTAGTATAACAATATAAATATTGGTAATAGTTACAAATTAATTTCAATATTAAATTCTTTCATAATAACAGGAATTTTTTCTATAATATGAGTTGCATTCACTGTATACATTTTTTTAGATAAAATGTCACCTATATAGCCATGTATGTAAGTTGCACATACCGCTGCTTCAAACAATTCTATTCCTTGACCAACGAAGGAAGTTATCATTCCAAGTAAGCAGTCACCCATGCCTCCATTAGCCATGGCACTATTGCCTGTTGGATTTATATATGCAACTTTACCATCTGTAATGATTGTTTCATATCCCTTAAGTAGAACTATTATATTATTTTCCTTTGCAAATTCTTTTGCCACATCTAGTCTATTTTCTTTTATATATGAAATTGATTTTCCTGTTAACCTAGACATTTCACCTAGATGAGGTGTTACTATAATTTTATTTTTAAATTTCTTTAATATGCTTATATTATTTTTTAAAACATTTAATCCGTCTGCATCAATTACAACTGGGCAGTCACTATTATTTAAAACATATTGCAATCTTTCTAGTGTTGTCTCATTATCTCCCATGCCACAACCAAATCCTATAGCATTAGAAGTTTTAATTAATTTATTTATTCGATCTTCTTCTTTATAATTTGCAGTCATACCCTCACTTAGTTTTGAACTTATTATATCTTGAATGTGTTCATCACAAACTAAAGTAACTAGCCCACTACCACTTTTTATAGCAGCCTCACTTGCTATAAATGCTGCTCCAGTAAATCCTTTTGAACCTGCAAAAATTGTGACCTTCCCAAAATCACTTTTAAAACTAAATTTATTTTTATTTCTTATATTATCTTTGATAAAATCCATAGAAGTAATATATTCATTATCATCATATTTTTTTAATATATATTCTGGTATACCTATATGTTCTACCACTACATTCCCAACATATTTTTTTGTTTCATATTTTAAAAATCCTCTTTTATAAAACTCAAATGATATAGTTTTGTCAGCTTTTATACATACTCCTAAAACTTCACCTGTAGTTGCATTCATTCCCGATGGCACATCTATAGAATAAACTAAATTCTTATTTTTATTTATAATATCTATAACATCTTTAAATATGCCCTTAATTTCTCGTTCTAATCCAGTCCCAAATATACAATCAACTAGCACATTGCTATTGTTAATATCAGCTTCTAACTCTTTTAAATTATTAATACTTTCTTCCTTGGTGTCTATTATGACATAAGGTATATTTATAGCTTTAAGAATTTCCAAATTAGTTTTTGAACATAGTGTAATTTTTTCCATATTTCCAACTATAAATACCTTTACTTCCTTTTCCCTAGCTTTTAATTGTCTCGCTATTCCTAAACCGTCTCCACCATTGTTTCCTACACCACTAACAACTACATACTTATTATATAAGTTTAAATCTAAATGTTTTACTGATGAAAGTACAGCATTTTCCATCATAATGATTAAAGGAATTTTATACTCATTAACACAAGCCTCATCTAATTTTTTAGTTGATATAGAAGTTCCTATTCTCATTTCAATCACCTCTTTAACTAAATTATTACTAACCTCTTATATTAAAAATAATAGTTCTTTTCATATAAAAAATAAAGGATAAATTGATTGTGTCAATTTATCCTTATATTCATAAAATATCTTAATGTTCTGTAAGTCTACTTTCTTCCATCCTCTTTGTGAATCTGTGTAGCATTTTATTAATAGGTCCTTTTAGCAGAACATTTAGCACTATAGCTAATGCTAAGAAAGTTAAAAGTACAACTATGTCTCCAATTAAATTAGGTTTGTATATTCCTGCTACTGCCTCTCTTAATGCTGATATTCCATAAGTAAACGGTAAGAAAGGATTAACATTCTGGAAAAACTTTGGTGTTACTTGTATAGGGAATGTTCCCCCTGATCCAGCAACCTGAATTACTAATAAAATAACCGCAATGGCTTTTCCTATATTTCCAAATACAGATACCAGGGAGTAGACTATAAAATTAAACACTAAGCTGATGAACAACGATAGTGATATAAATATAGCCGGATTCTTTACTGTAACGCCTAAGAAATATATATCTCCTACACTTACAATTAAGGCTTGTAATAAAGCTATTGTTAAGAATGTAAGTCCTCTACCAAAATAAACTTGATAAGGCTTGTATTCTCCTTTTACTTCTGTTGTTAAAAGTGAAGTTAAAAGTAAAACCCCAACCCAAAGACAAAGAACTGTATAGAATGGTGTCATTGCTGCACCATAGTTTGCCATTGGATATAGCGAATTAGTCACTAGCTCTACTGGCTCTTTTAAGAAATTAGACTGTTCAATTATATCATTTTTTAAGAATTTAATTAAATCGTCCATTTCCTCACTATTATTTACTATAGATAAATCTGATACTAATTTATTTAACGCAGATTCTGCTTCTGGCACTTTTTTCTTTATATATCCAATTGCTTCATCTGCATCTCCCGATAAATTAATTGCAGTATCTAATATGTTATTAACTTTAGGAAGTTTATTTTCTGCTTTTTCTAATAATGATATCACATCGTTAGATACAGTTATTCCCTTATTAAATATTTCATTAAGAGGAGCTACTATTTTAGTGTCATAATTATTGGATAAGTTATTAGTAATTTTATTCACATCATTTAACACAGTTACAATTCCATTTAAATTATCTAATGAAGGTTTTTCTCCATTGTTTATTTGTTCTTTAACTTTTGCTAAAGATGTCTTAGCTAAATTAAGCTTACTATTTATTTCATTAATAGAATCTATAGTTCCTTGAAGAGATGTTCCCGGTGTTATTTTATCTAATTTAGTTAAAAAGTCTGATAGCTTAGTTGATATAGATAATAAATGATCAACTTTGTTATAAAGACCATCTACTAACTCCGGTGCATTTTCATATCCTTTTTCTATAGCTGTTATCAAGTCTCCTACACCACTAGCTACTGATGATGATATATCATTTATTATTTTTATATCATTTTTTATAGTTGGAGCAATATCATTCATACTAGATTTCGTTCCCTGTAAAAACTCTTTTACATCTTTAGATAGACTAATAGAATTTTTTAATGTTGATTCTATTTGAGGCATATCATTTTGAAGTAATTTAGATATTTCGCTAATTTGGCTAGATGCATCACTAGCTGTATTTAAAATATTATCTATTTTACCAAACTTGCCTTGAACTTCAATTAATGAATTTTCTATTTTTGTAAGCATAGGGAGATTTTCTTCCAATGATATTCCCAAATCATTTAATGTTGTAAATACTGCTTCACTTGCTGTTTTTACAACAGTTTGATCAACTTGAAGTTGTATTGTAGATGCCCCTTTATCCGTTATTTTTGGTGCAATTGCATTTATTTTTTCATTTACTGTATATTTGATTTCTGCTTTATGTATATCCTTGCTTAATACTGATATAATATTTTTAGAAAAATCTGGTGTTATTTCTATTGAAGCATAGTATTTTCCTGTTTCAACACCTTTTCTCGCTTCTTCTTCATTAACAAATTTCCATCCTAAGGAGTGGTTATTTTTTAGTTCATCTATTAACTTATCTCCCACATTCAAATCTTTCTCGAATAAAGTTGCTCCTTTGTCGTTGTTTACTACTGCCACTGATATATTAGATGTATTACCATAAGGGTCCCAAGAAGCCTTTATATTGAACCAAGCATATAAAGATGGTAATACTGCAAGTGCTATTAGTACAATTATTAACGCCATATTCGTAGATATATCTTTTAAATCATCTCGAAATATTTTAAATATATTTTTCATAAGTATTCCTCCACTAAGTCGTAAGTTAAAAATGTCTTATTTGTGTTTTAACTTATTTTTTGATTTATTTTTAATATTTATACAGAAATCCTTCATATGTATTAAATACAATTAGTAAACAATTTTTATTATTTACAATTTTTGTTAGATTTTTAAGCATTATATATTATATAACATATATTTAAAAATATAAATACAAATCCATATTTTAACATCAATTACCTGTTTTATGCAAGTTTTACAAAATATCACTAAAATCATTGTTTTAACACAATAAAAGACACTCAATAATGAGTGTCTCTCATATATAATAAATAAAATTTATACTCCTACTACTTTTGTAACTCCTGGAACCTCTTTAACCAATAGGTTTTCTATAACTGCTTTTAAAGTCATAGTAGCACCTGGACATCCAGAACATGCTCCTTTTAGCCTAACTAAAACAACCCCATCATCACTAACTTCTACTAATTCTACATCTCCCCCATCTCTTTGTAAAACGGGTCTAACTTTTTCTAGTACTTCTGCTACTCTTTCTTTCATTATATAAACCCCCTTAAATATATTTAATATAATATATTTATAATTATATACCATGTCCAAATAACTCACCATAATGGAACTTAATTATTTCGTTTTCTTATATAATAAAAAATTTGTATAAATTATTTTTGTATAATTATTTTATTATCAACAGGTTTATCTTTATTTACTTCGTAAGTAATTATATTGATTAAGTCCTGTTTAATTTCAATCACAGTGTATGTTGGTATTTCTTCAGAATAAATTTTTTTTATATACTCACTTTTATTTTCCTCTTGTTTATAAAACTTACTTCCTGTGGAAGAACTTCCTGTTATATAAGTTATTCCTTTATTATTTTTTATTATATCTACTTTTTCTTTTGAGCGTTCTAGTCTTTCCACTGTAAAATCCATTATTTTTTCATTATTTTTCAGCGGATAAGTTCTAGAGTATATATGATCATGACCACATAAAACTAAGTCAATTTTATTATCTTCTAATATTGAGGGCATTTCACTTCTTAATATTTTTATATCTTTATCATCCTCATGTCGTCCACCACCGTAAATATCATGATGAAATACTGCAATTTTCCACTTCACATCTTTATTCTTTTCTACAGCTTCGCCAATAAATCTTTTATGCTGAGATATATTTAAGTTATTTGTATTTATAAATAAATATAAAGTGTTTCCATAAGTAAAGTAATAATCTCCTCCTGCTACAGTTTCACCTAAATTAGTTAAGTTTGGCATATTGAAGTGATTGTAAAAATTCTCATTATCTTTGTCGTGGTTTCCAACGGCATTTGCTATTGGTATGTGTCGTAAATAACTAGGTGATAAAAAACCAGAATACTCTAAATTACTTGTATATGTTTTAGATAAATCATAACTATCTTCTGTTACATTAGTTACATCTCCACCACATACTATAAAGCTAGGATTATTACTTTTATCTACTGATTTTTTTATAACTTTATTCCAATTATAAGCATCCTTTTCTACTCCATCTTCATTAGATTTCATTTTTTTTGATGAAGCTCCAATTTGTGGATCTGCCATAAATACAAAAGTATAATTTTGAAAATTTTGTGTTTTATACTCTAAAGGTTGGCTCCATAGTCCATCACACTCATATGAATACATATAAGTTGTATTAGCTTTTAGGTTTGTAACAGTCACCTTATTACTTATAAATCCATTACCTATATCAATACTTTCTCCCTCAAATATTCTTTCCTTTTCATCATTTTCCCAAATTTTTATTTTACTTGCTCCATGAGAAGATTTGCTATACCAAGAAAAATTAAGCATGCTCTCATTTTCCCCCGGTGTTAAGCATATTTCTGAGAAATGCTCTAACGATATCTGTTCTTTGTCATAGCTTAAAAAGCAATTTTTATTTTCTTTTGAAATAGACAATACAGGAAAAAATACTATAATAATAATAGACAATAAAATACTAATTATTTTTCTTTTATTTTTCATTTTTCACTCCTAAAATAATACTTGTTTTTAATATTATTTAATATTAGCGATAAATTATTTATTTTAATTATTAAAATGTAAAATTATATTAGAAATAAATTAGTAATAATACCACATTAAAATTTATTCGTGGTGTATATAATAACTTAATAGAGATAAGGGGATTTATGATGAATTACAACACTTTGATTTTTGATTTAGATGGCACTCTTTTAAATTCTTTAGATGATTTAGCTGATAGTGTTAATTACTCTTTAGAGAGATTAAGTTTTCCCATTAGAAGTAAGAAAGAGATTTGTTCTTTTATTGGAAATGGTATTGAAAAATTAATTGAGCTTTCATTACCAGATAAAACTTCTTATGATAAATTTGCAGAATGTTTATTTATTTTCAAAAGGCACTATTCTAAAAATCTAAGAAATAAGACTAAACCTTATGATGGAATAATTGAATTACTAAATTATTTGAAAGAAAACAAATATAAAATGGCAATCGTTTCTAATAAATTTCAAGATGGCGTTACGGAATTAAATAACCATTATTTTTCAGAGTATATTCAAGTAGCAATAGGAAAATCTCCTGAAAGAAGAAAAAAACCATACCCTGATACAGTGCTAAAAGCTATGAATGACTTACATTCATCTAAAAATAAGTGCTTATATATTGGTGATAGCGAAGTAGACTTTAAAACATCAAGAAATGCAAATATAGACTTTGTAGGAGTTGCTTGGGGATTTAGAGATAAAAAGGTATTAGAAGATTTAGGTGCAAATTATATAATTAATACTCCAAATGATTTAATATCTATATTAAGTTGTGAATAGTTTCAGTAAAAAAGGAGCATACGCTCCTTTTTTATATTTAATCTTCTAAACTAGAAAGTATTTGTATTTTTTTCATAAGTTTATCAAATTGTTCTGGTGTTATTGATTGTTGTCCATCGGATAAAGCCTTTTGAGGATTATTATGAACTTCTATCATAAGACCATCACATCCTGCAATTACAGCAGCTTTTGACATAGATTCCACGTATTCGCTGCTTCCTGTTCCATGGCTTGGATCTACTATTATTGGTAAATGTGAATGTTTTTTTACTACAGGAATAGCACTTAAATCTAAAGTATTTCTAGTATAAGTTTCAAAAGTCCTTATTCCTCTTTCACATAAAATTATATTTTCATTTCCACCTGCCATAATATGCTCTGCGCTAAGAAGCCATTCTTCTATGGTTGAAGATAGACCTCTTTTTAATATTACTGGCTTGTCCGTTTTTCCTACTTGTTTTAATAAATCATAGTTTTGCATATTTCTTGCGCCTATTTGTATTACGTCAACAGTATTCATAAATTCATCTAAATAACTAATTGACATTAGCTCAGATATAATAGGAAGGCCGGTTTCTTTCTTTGCAATCTCCATCAGTTTAAGTCCATCTAGTTCCAGTCCTTGAAAACTATATGGAGAGGTCCTTGGCTTAAAAGCTCCTCCTCTTAAAAAGTTGGCTCCACTTTTTTTTACTTTTCTTGCAATCTCAACAATTTGCTCTTCACTTTCCACAGCACAAGGTCCAGCTATTATTCCAAGGTATTTACTTCCAATTTTATTACCATTTATATTTACGATAGTATCTTCTGGATGAAATAATCTATTTGCTTTTTTATACGGTTCTTGAACCTTTAAAATTTTTGATACACATTTTAAAGCTTTAACTTCTTCTAAATCAGATTTCGATGCATCTCCTAATATTCCTATAACACAGTTGTGTTTTCCTTTTGAAACATTAACTCCTAAATTTTTATTTGTTATATAATTTACTACTTGATTTATATCGTCACTAGTGTAGTTTTGGTCCATTACTACAATCATAGTTTGCCTCCCTCTATTTAGCGGTGATTTTCTTCATTTTGTATTAGTTTACTTAAATTCATTAAATTTCTAAAAAATCCTTCTAATACAAATCTATAGTCCTTGTTTTTTAAATAAGATAAATTTTTTTGAATAACTTCTTCTTCTCTCTTAGCGTTTAAAATTCCTATTTCTTGTTCTTTTTTGCATCTTGATATTTCTCTGGATATGTCCATACGTCTTTCAAATAATTCAGTTATTTGCTTATCTATTTCATCTATTTCATCTCTGTACTTCTTTAAGTTGTCCATAATTTTATTCCTTTCTTATTTAATTTAAAAAAGAGAGCTTATGAGCTCTCTAATAATATCTAATTTATGTAGATATTTCAATAGTTTCTTATTTATTTTATTTTTATAAGAAATCTATAAGTATAAGTGAACTCACAATAATGATCTTCCTTTTACTTATTATTTTATCAAGTCATTTTAGTTATTCCATATTTATTAAAAACTTATCTTGCAAAAAAAACATTTATCAAACTATGTACAAATATACATAAATAAGTATCTTTATATTTCATTTTAACTAGTCCAAGTATAAAGGCTATTATTAAACCAAAGAAAACTTTCGAGATAATTATATCTATTGTAAAAAACGAACTACCAACTACACTTAGGTTCTGACTTACTATATCCCAATAACCTATTTTAAATAGAGCTGATAAAAAACTTACAATTACTAAAACTTTTTTTTCATCTTTTTGGAAGCTTCTAATATAGTTCCATACATAATCTCTAAAAATCATTTCTTCAAATATAGGTTGAGCTATTAAAGCTAATATAAGTATTATTAAATTAGATGATACATATCCTCCATAAAAAAACGGTGATACAAATACGGCACATAAAGCTGCTCCGCCTAATATTAATCTTATATTTTTATTATCGTATCTGTTATTTAACTTAATCAACCTTTGTCCAGGCGGATTAAATAAATCATTTCCCCTCAAAATAAGAGAAATGCTTATTCCAACTAACATAATAGATATAATGTTAGCAATATTAACATTTTCCAATGTGAAGTTTAATTGACTTAAAAATATATATTTTATAATTACCCTAGCAATCTGTACTATAACCAGCAAAATAATAGCATCTAAAACATATTCTTTATTTTTAGAAATATATCTATCTTCTTTTATATTCAAACATATCACCCACAATTTATTTTGTATAGTATTCATTATAGCACAGTATTAGTAATATATAGAAATATAAAATCATAATAATTTAAGTATTTAATTAGTCATATAATCCATTTAAAACCCTGCAAACTGTTGCCTTACTCCATGAAGTTTCTTTTGATATTTCTCTATAGCTAAGTCCATCATTTCTTAATTCTTTTATTTGCTCGATATCTGAGTCCTTAATTTGTTTTTCTTTTGGTTTCAAATTGTTTCTTAATAATCTTAAATGCTCTATCTCCTCTTTTAAGCTCTCTATTTCCATTTGCTTTGCTCTTAATTTCTCTTCGTAAGTATCTCTCATTTCATTAAACTCTTTAATATAATTAACTTTCCAATCATCTTGTGATTTTGTTTTAAATAATCCCATTTTATTACACCTCTATTCATATTTATTTCCTTCAATATAGGATAGTTTCTTTATTTACAGCGAAATCCCTTGTAATTTACAAGCAAATCTATTCTAAAAATTAAGCTAAAATTCAACCTTTTTTATTAATTTTCAAAATATTATTTTATATTTCTATGAATTAAGAGTATCTTCTTGGTTAAATATTAAAATAATAATATTTAATTTGTATTGACGTAGGATTTATTCTTGTAATGTGATATTATAAATTAGATAAAAAATATATAAAATTAACTTTTCTTTACACACTATATATCTTTCCTATGACATTAAACTAATATATGGAATCTTTTATTTAGATATATTTGTTGCTCGAAATTTAGAGAAGTAAAATTTATAAAGAGAGGTCGTAAATATGAATTTTAAAGAATTAGGCATAGGTAATGACTTAGTAGATGAATTAAGTCAAATGGGAATAAAAACTCCTACACCTATACAAGAAGAAGCTATTCCTTTAATTTTAAATAAAAAAGATATAATTGCTCAATCTCAAACTGGCACAGGTAAGACTTTCGCCTTCTTATTACCAATGTTTGAGAATATTAACCCAAAAGATAATAATATTCAAGGATTAATTATTACCCCAACCAGAGAACTTGCTATTCAAATAAGTGAAGCTGCTCAAAAATTAAATAAAGCTAAAGAAATAAATATATTAGCTGCTTACGGTGGAAAGGATATAAAATCTCAATTAAATAAATTAAAAAGAAGCATTCATTTAGTAATTGCTACTCCTGGTAGACTTTTAGATCATTTAGATAGAGATTCTATAAATCTTAGTAAGCTAAAAACACTTGTTATAGACGAAGCTGACCAAATGCTTTTAATGGGCTTTAAGAATGAAATGGAGGCAATTATAAAGGAAACTAATAAAAAAAGACAAACTTTGTGTTTTTCAGCAACTATGGATTCTGATGTAAAGAAACTAGCTTATAGACACACAAAAGAGCCTGCTGAAATAACTATTAAAAGTAAAGAAATTACTATAGATACTATCAAACAAGAAGTTGTTGAAACTACAGATAGACAAAAAAAAGATGCTTTATGTAAAGTGTTAAATGAAGATAATCCATTTATGGCAATTATTTTTTGTAGAACAAAAAGAAGAGTTGATGCTTTAGAAGAGGCTCTTGCTATTGATGGCTATAATTGTGAAAAATTACATAGTGATATTTCTCAATCTAAGCGTGAAAGAATAATGAAATCTTTTAGAAAAGCTGATGTTCAATATCTAATCGCTACAGATGTAGCCTCTAGAGGGCTTGATATTACTGGTATAACCCATATTTATAACTATGACATCCCAGAAACTAGCGAAGATTATATTCATCGTATAGGTAGAACTGGTAGAGCTGGAGAAGATGGCTATACTTGTATGTTTGTCGATCCTAAAAATACTAGAACATTAGATGAAATTGAAAGTGACATTAAATATAAAATTCCTAGAAGAGTTTTAGAATAAATTTAACATTAAAAAACCTATCTAATTTTAGATAGGTTTTTTAATTATGATCAATCATAAATTTTAATTTAATACATAAATCATGCTTACATAGATCTATTAGCTTGTAAGCAACGTGATTTTTAGGTTCATTATCATCCTCATCTTCATCGATTCCAACAGATACTATTTTTTGCTTTTCATAATCAAATTTAATATTAATATTAGGTGTATAAAAGTCTTTTATATCCACAGAAAAATCATATAGTTTATCTTCTTTATTACTTTCAATACTCTTAATTACTAAATGTTTATTTTCAAATAACAAATTATCACCATCCTTATATAATTTATATTTTCCACTCTTATTAAATTTATAAATAAAAAATAATATAAAACAAAAAACAGCATTAATTTATTTATTAATACTGTTTTTCATATTTTTTTATTTTAATATTCTTTTTAATTACTAATAAGAGATTTTTGACAAGCTTCAACTAAAGTCTTTTCAAAATTAATATTGTCTTCATTAGACCTTTTCTTAGGTCCTTTAACTCTACCTCTACTTTTTCTAATTTTCTTAGATATATGTCGGTTATAAAGCAACCTATCAATATTGTCATTTGTATAGATTAAACCATTTTGATTTATAACATAGGATGCTTTATTAAGTGCCATAGCTGCTAATCCGTAATCTTGTGTTATGACAATATCTTCTTTTTGAACAAAGTTTATAAGGGCAAAATCAACAGAATCTGCTCCTTTTGAAAATACCATTGTTTTTGCTCCTTCTTTGTCAAAAATATGTGAGGTATCACACATTATAATCACATCTATATTAAATTTTTTTGATACCTTTATTGTTAAATCTATTACTGGACATCCATCTCCATCAATTAATATTTTCATATTGTCTCCTATTTTTTAATCTTCATCATCTTCATCATCTTCATCGTCATCGTCATCATCTTCATCATTATTATCATCATCTTCATCGTCATCATCGTCATCAGATTCATTTTCAGTTCTATCTTCTAACTCATCTTGTAGCTCATCCATAACTTCTTCATTTAGATAAACATTATCTTTACCATTTGTACCTAGAAGAGACATAATCTCATCTACAGACATATTTTCTATGGTATCTTCTAATATATCTTCATCTAAATCGCATAATGCTTCATATCTACCTATACTTACGCCTTTTTCTTTTGCAAGTGCTATATCTTCTTCAGTTCCCTTTAGATAAACAAATTTGGTATTATTTAATCCCTTACTAACCGTATCTTTTACTTCACTTTCATACTTATCATTACTAATTTTATTAGTAAAAGTAAATCCTACTATACCTTCTTTACTATCACCATGATTTTTACTTAAATACTGTTCTAATATCTTTATTCCTTCTTCCAATGTTTTACCCTTTAATTCCTCTAGGTTAATTGTCTTACCATCATCATTAACTCCATAAATATTAACTATATTTTTATTTTTATCTAATTCAAACTCAATACTTGGGTTAATATCTATGGACATTAAGGCATAAGTTCCACCTGTAGTATTATTTTTTACTATAGGTACTACTAATAATACTAGCATTGCAGCAATAGTTAAAATAGGTATTATTTTATTTTTCATAGTATTTCTACTTTTAGTTAATTCATATAAATCCTCTTCTAAGAAAAATATTGTATCTCCAACTTGCATGTTTTCCTTATTTCTTATTCTAACAACAGTAGAGTCGTCTTTTAGAACTAAGGAATATTTTTCCTTTACTTCAAGTATAATTCCTTTATTATACATAATTCAACCTACCTTTTTATCCATAATTTTAAATTTCTATAGTTTTTATCAAATATTATAATTACTGTAATAATAAATTTTTTGCTACCTTTAATTATTTTTTCTGTTACATTAAATTGAAGTGAAATTCTTTTTATTGGTAATCTCCTTTTTTCATACATAAAATCCACTAAAGGTTTTTCTTTGCTGACTTTTTCAGATAAGTTTATAGCATTTTCTCTTGTTTTTTTATGTTTCGGAGCATCATCAACTAAATCCTCAAAATCAAAACCAAATTCCTTCATATGCATCTTTAAATTTTCTATTTCATCTTTTAAATAATTTTGATCTTCAATAGGATTAACAATTTCCTCACTAAACTCTATCCCTTCATCTTTTAAACTTTCTAAGGATGGATCTAAACGATGTTTGTTTTCTTTTAATAAATAGTTTTTTATTCTACTCCCTATTACTAAGCTTGCGAAAGGTAGAAATGGACCTTTGTCTTCACTATATTTTTTCATAGCTTCATGAAATGCCAGTACACCTATACTAAACTCTTCATCATTTTCAATTGAAACATATCTCTTAGTTACTTTGCTTATTGATTTAATGATAAAAGGAAAATGTTCTTCAATAAATTCATTTTCCCCTTTTAAACTGCTTCTTTTTAAATTCATTTATCTTCCTTTCTTTATAATTTATATTAACTCATTTATGATAATTAAAATTATAGTCATAGTTTTATGGAGAAAGAGTATAACTTTAATTCCTTTTATATTATATAATACAATTGCTATTTATCATTTAGGTACTTTTTCCCTTATTAACATAATTTCTTAACAAAAAAAGAGATTTTTAAAAATCTCTTTTATACTACTTTATATAAATTTTCATATTTTTGTGGTTTCATTCTTTCATTTTCATTAATAGTATCTATTTCATCTATATCCTCTTTTTCTATCTCAAAATCAAATATATCGATGTTTTCTCTAATTCTACTAAATTTACTTGTTTTTGGTATAGCAATGACGTTATTTTGTAAATGCCATCTTAATATTATTTGCGCTTCACTTTTATTGTATTTTTTAGATAATTTTTTAATTATGATATTTGATGACAACTGTCCTCTCATTATGGGACTCCATGCTTGAACTACAATATTATGTCTTTTACAAACTTTTAATAATTCTTTTTCTGAACGTTTAGGATGTATCTCTACTTGATTTACCATAGGATTGATTTCTGAAAAACCTATAATTTCTTCTATTTGTTTTGCTGTGAAATTACAAACTCCTATTGCTCTAACCTTTTTTTCCTTGTATAAATACTCCATAGCTCTCCAAGTTTCTTTAATATTTTCTGTTGGCCAATGTACTAAATATAAGTCTATATATTCTAGTCCTAACTTATCTAAAGATTTATTAAAAGCATTTATTGTATTTTCATATCCATCATCATCAATCCACACCTTTGTAGTTACAAATAATTCTTCTCTAGGTATACTAGACTCTCTTATACCTTTACCTACACATTCTTCATTATTATAAAATGACGCTGTATCTATACTTCTATATCCTAAATTAATTGCTTCTTTTATAATATTACACGCTTCATCATTTTTATTTCGTAATTTATATGTTCCAAACCCTACAATAGGAATCTCTACCCCATTAGATAATTGTCTAATCCTTATTTCCATTTTTAAACCTCCACTAAAATGTCCTTCATATACCCATAATTTTAATAATATATTATTTATTGTGAACCAGCAACTATATTAATATAACCAAAAACACCTTAAATATATAATATATTTAAGGTGTTTTGCTATTTATATATGATTATATTTACATAGCTTCTTTATCTGCAAATTGTGAATTATATAGATTTGCATAGAAACCATCTTTTGCAATTAATTCTTCGTGATTTCCTTGTTCTACAATATCTCCATCATTAATAACTAATATTAAATCTGCATTTCTTATAGTAGATAATCTATGAGCAATTACAAAACTTGTTCTTCCTTCCATTAAATTATCCATAGCTTTTTGTATTAAAAGTTCAGTTCTTGTATCAACAGAACTTGTTGCTTCATCTAATATTAATATTTTAGGATCTGCCAATATTGCACGAGCTATAGTTAATAATTGTTTTTGACCTTGTGATATATTACTTGATTCTTCATTTAATAACATATTGTATCCGTCTGGTAAAGTTTTTATAAAATGATGAACATGGGCTGCTTTAGCAGCATTTATTACTTCATCATCACTAGCATTTAATCTACCATATCTAATATTTTCCTTTATTGAACCACTAAATAACCACGTATCTTGAAGAACCATTCCAAATAGTTCTCTAAGTTCTCCTCTATTAAAATCTTTAACATTGTGACCATCTACAAGTATAGCTCCAGAGTTTACATCGTAAAATCTCATTAATAATTTTATCATAGTTGATTTACCTGCTCCTGTAGGTCCAACTAGTGCAACTTTTTGTCCTGGTTTTACATGAGCTGTAAAGTCTTTAATTATAGTTCTATCTTTATCATATCCAAACCTAACATTTTCAAAATCAATTCTACCTTCTAATCCTTCTATACTTACAGGATTTTCTACTGTTACATCTTCTTCCTCTTCATTTAGGAATTCAAATACTCTCTCAGCTGCAGCTGCAGTAGATTGCAATTGATTTGATATTTGGGCCATTTGTGCTATTGGTTGATTGAAACTTCTTACGTATTGAATAAATGACTGAATATCACCTACTTCAATTCTATTTTTTATAACTAAATATCCACCAAGTATTGAAACAACAACATAACTTAAATTTCCAACAAACATCATTATAGGCTGCATTGTACTTGATAAAAATTGAGCTCTCCATGCTGAGTCATACAGTTTGTTATTAATTTTATTAAATTCTTTAATAGATTCTTCTTCTCCGTTGAATGCTTGAACTACTGTGTGACCACCATATAATTCTTCCACCTGTCCATTTACATTGCCTAAATATTCTTGTTGGCTTTTAAAGTACTTTTGAGATTTTTTAATAACAAAAGAAATTATAAATAATGATATTGGTATAACTACTAATGCACTAACTGTCATAAGTACACTTATAGTTAACATCATTATTAATACTCCTACTAAAGTAGTAACAGACGTTATTATTTGTGTTAAACTTTGATTTAAACTCATTGCTAAAGTGTCTATATCATTTGTAAACCTTGATAATACTTCCCCGTGAGTTTTTGTGTCAAAATATTTCATAGGTAATCTATTTATTTTTTTCACTAGCTCATCTCTAAGATTATATGCTACCTTTTGAGAAATTCCACTCATTACATAACCTTGTATAAATGAGAATATGGCACTTACTATATAAAGTATAACTAAAGCTATTAATATCCTTTTTATAGCTTCAAAATCTATTCCACTACCTTCTCCAGATACTTTACCAACTAAACCATTAAATATTTCTGTTGTAGCTTTACCTAATATTTTAGGTCCTATTACTGAAAATGTTACACTTCCTATGGCAAATATAAATACTATTATTATCGATAATTTATATTTAGCTAAGTAAGACATTAATGTTCTCATTGTTCCCTTAAAGTCTTTTGCTTTTTCTACTGGTCCACCCATTGCAGGACCACCCATAGGTCCTCTCGCTCTTCTTTGTCTATTGCCTTCTCTACTCATTTTCTAACTCCTCCTTTGAAAGTTGTGATAATGCTATTTCTTTATAGATCTCACAATTTTTTAGAAGTTCTTTATGTGTTCCTATTCCAACTACTCTTCCTTCATCTAATACTACGATTTGATCTGCATCTAAAATTGTACTAATTCTTTGAGCAACTATTAATACTGTACTCTCTTTAGTTTCTGTTTTTAATGCTTTACGAAGTTTCGCATCTGTTTTAAAGTCTAGAGCAGAGAAACTATCATCAAATATAAATATTTCTGGATCTTTTGCTATTGCCCTTGCAATAGATAATCTCTGTTTCTGACCACCTGATACATTTGATCCACCTTGAGATATTTCAGAATCAAATTTATCTTCCTTGTCATTTATAAAATCTATTGATTGAGCTATCCTTGCTGCTTTTATTATTTCTTCTTCTGTAGCATCTTTTTTACCATATCTTAAGTTTGAATCAATTGTTCCAGAGAACAATACTCCTTTTTGTGGAACATAACCAATTTTATCTCTTAAGTCATGAAGTGATACATTTTTTATATCAGTTCCATCAACTTTAATTTCACCTTCTGTTACATCATGGAATCTTGGTATCAAATTAATTAATGTTGACTTACCACTTCCTGTACTTCCAATAAATGCTGTTGTTTCACCTGGTTTTGCAGTAAAGTTAATATCATGTAATATTTTTTCATCTGCATCTGGGTACTTAAATGAAACATTTTTAAATTCAACTAAGCCTTTTTTATTGTTGTCAAAAGTTTTAGGATTTTTATCTTCTTTAATTACTATATCTTTGTCTAATACTTCATTTATACGTTTAGCTGATACTGCTGCTCTTGGCAACATAACAGAAACCATTGATATCATTAAAAATGACATTACTATTTGCATTGTATATTGAATAAATGCCATCATATCTCCAACTTGCATTGCTCCAGTATCGATATTTTTTGCACCTACCCAAACTATTAATACTGATATAACGTTCATAACAAGCATCATAGCTGGCATCATACAAGACATCATTCTATTAACAAACATATTTACTTTAGTTAGATCTTTATTAACTCCATCAAACCTATTTTCTTCAAATCTTTCTGTGCTAAATGCACGTATAACAGGAAGCCCTGTTAATATTTCTCTTGTTACTAAATTTAATTTATCTACTAGGTTTTGTAATAATTTAAATCGAGGCATTACTGTTGAGAATAATATACCTACTATTATAACAACACCTACAACTGCCACACCTATAATCCATGTCATAGATGTATTTGTATTCAGTGCTTTGTATATACCCCCTAGTGCCATAAATGGTGCGTAAAATACCATTCTTAACATCATAACTGTCATTTGTTGTATTTGTTGTATATCATTTGTACTACGCGTTATTAATGAGGCTGTAGAAAACTCAGTCATTTCTTTACTAGAAAATCTCATTACTTTTTCAAATGTTTTGGATCTTAAAGTACGTCCTAAAGATGCTCCTACTTTTGATGCTAAAAATCCTACTGTAATAGCTGCTATCACACTCAGTACAGTTATTCCAATCATTATTGCTCCTGTAGTAAGTATGTATTTTGTTTGAAGACTTCCAGTATCTATACCAATTTCATTGTATTCATCCTTAACAAAAGATACCGCACCCTGGCTAATCATGGCATCTGGCAAATCAACCAGTTGTTTATCAATTTCTTTGATTATGCCATCTCTTTGATCTTTTGTCATCGATTCCAATATATTAAATATATCCATATTTTCCATATTAGTATTCATTGAAGCATTTGTCATATTTCCTTGTGTCATGTTTTGTGACGACATATTCGATGCCATATTCTTTTTCATTTGTTCTTGGATCATTTTACTTGATTCATCATCACTTTCTAATCCATATAGAATCAATTCTGGCTTACCAAGTATATTCTCTAATTTTGATAAAGTATCTTCTTTATCTGTATTTAATAAATATAAATCTTCTTTATCTAATGCTGGATAGGATTCTTTGTACTTATTGAGTTCATCACTACTTAAAGAATCCTTACTTAATAGTTTATAATTATCTAATATAGTATTTTTATTTTTATCACTCATAAAAATAAAAAGTTTATCCATTTGACTCTTTCTTATTACCTCTGGAACAGAATTTTCTATTCCCCCTTGTTGTATACCTATATTAATAATATTTGAAGTATAAGTAGGTAAAGATAGTTCACAACTTGCTTGGCCTGCTAGAAGTAATATAATAATAAAAATTATAAAACTTGAATTTTTTAAATGCTTAAATATTTTTAACATCTTTTCTCCCTTTCTTCATTTTATGATTTTATTTTTCTGACTGCAATTCTTCTATAACATCATAAAGTTTTCCAAACAGACGAATTAAATTATCAGTATCTTCTTCGCCCATTTTTTCAACTACTTGGCAAGTAAAATTCTCAAATTTTCTATTTTGATCTTTTAAAAAAGCCTCTCCTTCTTGAGTTAATTTAACGTATACAACTCTTCTATCACCTTTGTTAGAAGTCCTTTGAATATATCCTTTTTCCTCCATAACATTTAACATCTTTGATGTAGCTGGCTTCGTAATACACAAATCTTTCGTTAACTCAGATGTTTTCATACCATAATAATTTTCATCTTGCTTATTGTTCAAATAATCGTTATAAATAACCTTCATTGTCATAAGCATACCCGGTTGAAATTCTTGAGATTTTTTATGTTTATGAGCTAGCTTTTTTATTTTTGCTATAGAATCTAAAAATTCTTTAGATTTTTTTTGTAGCATACTCATTACTTTTCATCCCTTTCTGTTTATTTTAGTTACCTATGGTAATAGTTAACTAAAGCAACTATTATTATAGGTAACTTTTTTCACTTAGTCAAGTTAAATTTTATATCGTTAACACAATAACGTTTTCAAGAGTATAATATACTATTATTTCATTATTATTTGCACTTATATCCTCCTAATAATCTATTTTTGATGTTGTAAATATTTGTATTTTATTTTCATTGATGACTTTTTAGAATGATTGGTAAATTTTTCACATTTATTAACTATAAATGATATAATTGTATTAGATAGATTTTTATGTATTATATATTTTTTTTATAAGGGTGGGTTGATGAGTTATGAAGTTTGATTGTTTTTATTATCCTATTTTAAGTGAAGATGAATGTGTAGTTAAAAGTATTGAAGGAATTCGTAATTTTAATTTTGGAGATAAGGTTCCTACAAAAACTTTATATTACAACTACAATTCTAGCTTTGTTATTTTCCAAAATAGTAAGCTATTTATTGTTGAAGATGGTATCCTAAAAGAAGAAGCTAATATAGATGATCTTAAGTTTCCATTAAAAATCATATTTAATCGTGGAACTCAATTAACAATTGATAAAAAATCAGATCTATCATCTATTAGATTACTAGTACCTGGATTTTTTGAAGATGAAAAATATTTAGGTGAATTGTTTTTCTTGTCAGAAGTTTATACAAGAAGAATAAGAGATGCTCAGTATCGTGTAATGAATGACCTTACTAATTCAGTAAGTGATGTTAAATACCTTAATGATGAAATTCACAAGGCAACAAAAGGCTTATTAAGCCAATTAAAAATCATACAAGAAAAATTTATAAAATTAATTGAAGATAATCCTTCTTTAATTGACGATTATCTAAATTATATGAACTTTCATAGTGAAGAAGATATGTTGCAAATTGGAATTAATAAGTATTTTGAAGAACATACAGAACAATATAATGAGTATAGAAAAAATTCTTTAATATACAACAGAAAACCGATCTATCCTAAATTCAAGTTAGAACATCTAATAAGTTCAATTAATAAGTATAAATAATATTGTAAATTTTATAATATATAAAAAAGCTATATCAAAACAAATTTATTGTTCTGGTATAGCTTTTTAAGTTAATTCAATCTAATTACATGACCTTCATATAACTCTTTATCACTTGTTAAGTTATTATTTTCTAGTAAATCTTTTTCTGTTTTATTAAATTTTTTTGCTATTTTTAATAATGTATCTCCTTTTTGTACAGCATAGTAATCCCTAAATCCTTTTCCATCCTTTATTCTTCCTGAAGATTCTATTTTTAATACTTCACCTGTATATATTAAATTAGGGTTTGATATACCATTTAATTCTATTAAATCCTCAATTGTTGTATGAAATTTTTTAGCTATACCATAAAGAGTATCTCCTGATTTAACAATATATGTTCTTATATACTGTTTATTTGAAATAGATTTACTTGGCCCCCTCTTAAGACTTGGTATCTTCAAGATTTCTCCTGGATATATTAAGTTTGGATTTGATATATCATTTAATTGAACAAGTTCATCTACTGTTGTATGAAACTTACTTGCTATACTTGATAGTGTATCTCCACTCATTACAACATAAGTGCTATAGAATTTTTTTCTAAGTTTTTTTCTTTCTTCTCTTTTTTCCTCTGGATAAATTTTTAATATTTGCCCTGGATATATTAGATTAACATCTGTAATACCATTAATGCTTCCTAATTCTTTTACTGAAACATCATATCTCTTAGCTATTTCACTTAATGTATCTCCATTTTGTACTGTATAATAAATTACTCTTTTATCTTTTGACTCTTCTTTTCTAGTCCCTGGAATATGTTTTTTATTATCTAAAAATATTTCCTCATGAAATATATCTAAATCTGTATTTGTATCTATTCCTTCTACTCTACCTGTATCAGAATACTGCCATGCTGCATATTTATCTCCCCAGACTGGATTTGATTGAGGTGAATTTATGTCAATCTGAGCAATCCATAAAGGATAATTCTCTAATCCTATACCTGCATATAAGTTATTCTGTGCAAAGTTTGTATAAGTATATACAGCTACATCTATTCCACTTAATCTTTTAACTTCTTTTAAAAATTCAATTGCTTGCTTAGTTAATTCGTAATTGCCTAGTCCTCCTGTTTGTTCTAAATCTAGAACTAATTTAATATCTGCATGAAGACCGCTTATTGTTTCTACAAAATACCTAGCTTGTTCTACTGGTGTTGGAGAAGATCCTGGATTAAAAAAATGATAAAATCCAACTTTTAAATTATTTTTTTTTGCACCATCATAAAATTCTTGTAAATATGGATCTCTATAAAAAGTTCCTTCTGATGCTTGAATAATAACTGCTTCTACACCGCTATTAGCCACATCATCCCAGTCAATTGTTCCTGACCAGTTACTAACATCTATTCCTCTGTATTTAGACATATATTTCCTCCAATATAATAATACTATATTTAAAAATAAATTAAATACCTTGATTTATTATATTTTTCTTATATAAATCTTGTGATTAGATTATTTTTGCTCTTTTCAGGGTATTATCATAATGATAAAATAAATATTAATAATTTATAACTAAGGAGATAAAAATGAAAGTTGTTATAATAGGAGCTGTAGCTGCAGGTATGTCTGCTGCTGCAAAATTAAAAAGAATAAAACCTGATTATGAAGTTATAGTATATGAAAAAACTGATATAGTATCTTTTGGAGCCTGTGGCCTTCCTTATTATGTGGGTGGATTTTTCCAAGATTCTAATATGATGATTGCAAGAGAAAAGTCAAAATTCATAGAATCAGGAATAGATTTAAGAACTTTTAAAGAAATTATAGATGTAAATACTGATAGCAAAATTCTTACTATAAAAGATTCCTTAACCGAAGAAATCTTCACAGATAATTATGATAAATTAATGATTGCAACTGGAGCAAGTAGTATTATGCCTTCTTTAGATAAATCATATGAAAATTTAACTACTCTAAAAGATATGAATGATGGCATAAAGCTTAGAGAGCTAATGCATAAGGAAGAAAATAATAATATAGTTATCGTAGGTGCTGGCTTTATAGGAATAGAAACTATTGAAGCTGCAAAAAAATTAAATAAAAATGTTCATTTAATCGGCAAAAGTAATAGAGTTTTAAACAAAGTATTTGATAAAGAAATTACGGATTTATTAGAAGAGGAATTAAGAAAAAATAATATACATTTACATCTTGGTGAAACTGCTAAAGAATATGTTGGAAATAATAAAATAACAAAAGTTATAACTAATAAGTGTGAAATAGACGCAGATTTAGTGGTTATGGCCATAGGTGTAAAGCCTAACACTTCATTCTTAAAAAATACAAATATAGAAATGCTTCCTAATGGTGCTATAGTAGTTGATGAGCGTGGTAGAACATCTGTTAAAGATGTTTATTCTGCTGGAGATTGCGCAACCATAAAAAGTTTAGTTACTAATGAGGATATGTACGTTCCTTTAGCTACTGGCGCAAATAAATTAGGTAGAATTGTAGGCGAAAATTTAGGCGGTATAGAATCCTCTTTCCCTGGGTCTTTAGCTTCTAGTTGTATAAAGGTTTTAGATATGGAAGCTGCTGTTACTGGTCTTACAGAAGAAAAAGCTAAGTCACTTGATCTTGATTATAAAACTAAATGCATAACTAATTATAATCAAACACACTACTATCCAGGTCGTGAAAAGTTATTAGTTAAATTAGTTTATGATGCAAAAACTAATGTTATCCTTGGAGGTCAAATAGCAGGCTACAAAGATGCTGTTCAAAGATCCAATGTAATAGCTGCAGCTATTACAGCAGGTATGACTACAGAGCAACTTGGCATGCTAGATTTATGCTATGCACCTCCCTTTGCTACTACATGGGATGTTTTAAATGTTGCAGGAAATGTAAGTAAATAACCTAGGAGGAAAGTTATGAATCAAATGACATTGAAAGAATTATACCAGGTTGGGTGCTCTTTTGAAACTTCAGTTGGTGAAGGTTCAAAAAGTGAAAGAGCTAGGATATCAAAAAATTCATCAAGAATAGTTCTAAACGATGAGTTAACCAATAATATTATGAGCTTTGACAAAGAAATAAAGTTCTTAGTTGCTGGAGAAATATGGTGTCCTGATTATCAACTAAATGGCTCTGTGATAAAAAGATTTATAGATTTAAATACTAATTTCAACATGTCTGTAATTACCATGGCTAGAGGTAAGAAATTTTTAGAGCCTATTTTAGATATAGAAAATGCTAAATATCCTTTAATTGTTGTTCTAGACAAGGACTTTAATATCCTTGGATCTTTTCAAGAAAGACCAGAAATCGTAAAAAACTCAAAAAACTTTGATGAAATAAAGCTTAATTATTATAAAGGTCAGTATTTAACAAATTCTGCAAATGATATTTGGAATATAATAAAAAACAATAAATAACAAAAAAGACTATCATATTGATAGTCTTTTAATCTATATTTTATTCCCTAATAGCTATATATTTTTATAATTCAGTTACTTTAAATCCAGCTGCTTCTATTTCACTTCTTATTTTATCTATATGATCATTATCAAATGTTTCAAGTATGAACTCTGCTGATTGTTTTCCTATAGCTCCACCTGAAGATAATCTAGTCTGATTAGCATTTAATATATTTGCATTATTTTCGCTTATTATTTTTATTAATTCTAAGAATCCACCTGGTTTGTCAGTCATTATTGTAGAGAATGAATATCTTCTTCCCTCTTTAGCTAAACCTGCACCTATAACTCTGTATAATGTGTTAACATCTACGTTACCACCAGAAACTATACAAACAACTTTTTCCCCTGAAGCTGGTTGATATTTTTTAGATAATAAAGCTGCTGTTGAAACTGCTCCAGCACCTTCAGAAACTATTTTTTGATGTTCTAATAAGAATAACATTCCTTGCGCTATTTCTTCTTCAGTTACAGTTATTACTTCATCAACTAATTCTTTTATTATTTCAAAAGTAGCATCTCCTGGAGTCTTAACAGCTATACCATCAGCTATTGTAGCAGCATGAAAAGCAGTTGTGACTTTCCCATTTTTTACTGATTCTTGCATTGAAGGTATGTTTGCAGTTTGAACACCTACAATTTTCACATTTGGGTTTAAAGCTTTTGCAGCTACTGCAACACCAGCTATTATTCCACCACCACCAATTGGACAAAGTATCGTATCTACTTCATCATTCAATTGTTTAAATATTTCTAAAGAAATTGTTCCTTGTCCAGCCATTACATATTCATTATTGAATGGATGTATGAAAGTAGCACCAGTCTCTTTTTGTATTTCTACAGCTTTTGCATAAGCATCATCGTAAACTTCCCCGTTTAATACAACTTCTGCTCCATACCCCCTAGTTGCAGAAACCTTTGCAAGAGGCGCAGTAGCAGGCATTACTATTGTAGCTTTTATTCCTGTCATTTGTGCTCCTAATGCAACACCTTGAGCATGGTTTCCAGCACTCGAAGCTATGACACCGTTTGCTTTTTGTTCATCAGTTAAATTTGCTATTGTATTAACAGCTCCTCTTACCTTGAAAGATCCTGTCTTTTGTAAGTTTTCACACTTATAGAAAACGTTAGCCCCTGTCATCTCACTTAAAGTTTTACTTTCTAAAACAGGAGTTTCTTTAACTACACCTTTAATAGTCTCTTGAGCTTTTTTCACATCATTTAAAGTAACTTTTAACATATTAATCTTCCCTCTCTTTTTATATATAATAAAATGTTTTGTATTAGTAAATCATTTTCCCACCTTGTAAAACATTTTCCTAATCTATTCTTTAAGTACGAATTTATTATACAATAATCATATAAAAATATCAAACAACTTTATTTTATATTGCCAATAAAAATTATTCATATTATTTTCTTATTATATTTAGAATATTTAGCATATTTTTTAAAGTTGGCTTCAATACTTAATTGGAGAAAATATCCATATTATTAAACACGACGTTTTTACCAAATGTTTACATATTAATATCCTTAAATTACCAGTATAATTTATTGATTTTAGGGTATATTTTGCATAAATTTCTAATATAATCTCTAAAAAAGTTTTACATATCCACAAAAAATAAGAGGACTTTACAGTCCTCCTATTGCCATGTATTAATTATTATAATACTTCTTTAAGTGCTTCTTCAATTTCACAGTCACATCCACCACAAATTGTTCCTGCTTCAGTGATTTCTTTTATATCCTCTACTGTTTTAGCTCCACCAGCTACAGCCTTTTTTATATCTTCTAATGAAGTTCCCATGCAATCGCATACTATTCTATCTGACATTATAATTACCTCCTAATTGTCTTTTGTAATATATATTTACCCCCTATTTATTTTACCTAAACAAAATTTGTTACTTTTTTTGCCATGTATGTTAATTCATTGGTTAGAAAAAATAATTACTAATATTAAGAAATTTATAAGGAGTAGAATCTATGAAAATTTTAAATACTATACTAAAATATTTAACATTATTTCTCATAGGAGGTATAACATATTATTTCATTGAAATTGCTTATAGAGGATATTCCCATTATTCAATGGTAATAGTAGGCGGTCTTTGCTTTATACTTATAGGATCTATAAACGAATTCTCAAATAAAGAAATTCCTTTATTACTTCAAATGTTAATTTCTGTACTTCTTGTTGATATTGTAGAGTTGATTTCAGGAATTATAATAAATAGAGTATTATTATTAAATGTATGGGATTACTCACAACTAAAATATAATTTTTTAGGTCAAATATCATTAAATAGCTCCATTGCTTGGTTCTTTTTGTCACTTTTTGCTATATATATGGATGATTTATTAAGATATGTTATTTTTAAGGAAAAGAAACCAAGATATAAATTTATATAAAAAAATAAAGCCCTGCTACGAGGGTACAGGGCTTAAGGTTCATAATGATAGATAAAAGAGTGTGAGGGAATCTATCATTATACGGGTATTTAAGTAAATTATTAAGCTAGTCTTTCTATGCTTTAATAATACCTTATTAATATGAATTTAATGTAAATTTTTTATGAATGAATGTAGAATTTTAACTATAAATACTTTTTTGTTTTATTTTTCAAAAATAATTCAATCTAATTTATTAAACAACAGCATATTCTATTTTTCTACAATAACTTTTTAAATTTAGAAAAATTTTTGTAATAAAAATATCACCATGAATAAATTCTATCCATGGTGATATTTTTATTAACATTTAAATAAGAATGAAAATAAGTTCTTTTTATTTTGCTTTTCTTCTAATGCAAAAAATGCTTCTTCTAAGTTATATAGTAATATTCGATCAAAAGTAAATATTATATCTATATTAACTTCCTCTTGTCTACTCTTAATCATACTCATAATTTCTATCATATGATCATAAGACTCACCTTGTACTATTAAGCTTGGTTTTTCACTAAATTTAATATTTAAATTATCATAATGCTCAATTACATTCTCATATCTACGTAGCTTATTTGAAAATTCTTCTTTCCAGTCATCTGTTTTTCTAACAACTTCTACTAGATAAGTTTTTCCATCATTTGTTAATATTGACTGAGGTCTCACTATGCAATTTCTTATATTTTCATTTAGTATTATTTTAGAAACTTTAAATTCTGTATCTTTTCCCATAATTTGTGTTAATAATTGATTTGATGCTAGCAAACACTTGATTTTTACAGTTTTGATTTCACTTACATATCCCTGTGAATATGTTTTCCTGTCCAATGCTCTTAATAAGCCTATTCCATGATAACCTAAGTAGTAAGCTTTATATGAACTTGTACTGTTTTCTGATACAAATTCAATTTGTTTTATAAAGCTTTTTTCCTTCAATCTTGTTAGTTTTCTAGCTACTGATTTTGATTCTACATTTGCCCCACTTTTATTTAGATATGTAGTAATCTGTAAAGAAGTTGCAAAAACTAAATTATTAATAGCAAATAGTATCATTTTTTCAACTTCACCAATATGTCCTTTTTCCAATAAAAAATCTACTTCTGATTTTGATGTAGTTCTCTTTGGTCTATTGATCTTATGATTGTCCCCTTTATAAGATGCAAATGGTGATAACTTAGTTTCAATATACTCTTCATTTGGATTTTTTAAATCTACTCCTGTACAGTACTTTCCTATAGGTGAAACCAACTCTATACTTTTTCTTTTGTTCCTCATAATACTCCCCCCCTGATGTGTCTAGGAAACATAATTAATACTTCCATTAAATAGCATATTTATATTATAATATTTTTTAATATATTTTACATTTATAATTATTTAAAATTAAATAAAATTTTTATTTTTCGTTTAATTTGGTAAGATATATTATTATTTTCCCATATGTACATGAATTAAATAGATAATAATAAAAAAATATAAGTTATATATAACTTATATTTTTATTATTATGCTAATTTTGTTCCACAATTTGGGCAGAATCTGGAGCCTTCATTTTTTGTCCCACAGTTTGGACAGAAGTTAGGTTTTTTTCCTCCAGATGAACTTTCTTGAGTTTCATTATTTTGTGGCTTTTTATTCATATTCTCAACCATTTGTTGACCCATCATCATTCCAACTTGCATTCCTGCCATATCAGAAGCCATAGAACCTCCAGAGCTACCTTTTGATAAAGAATCTGCCATGGCAACTTGATTATATTTATTCATATCACCAATCATGCTATGAGATGCAGCTTTTGTAGCCATTTCTTGTATCTCTTTTGGATATGATACACTCGATATAGTGAAGTTTGTAATGGCTATTCCTATCTTCTCCATTTCCATATCCAAGTCTTCCTGTATTCCCTTAGATATTTCAAATGCATTTGCTTGAAGATTAAAAATATCTTTACCTTCTTTTACTATCCATTTCATGATAACTTGATCCAGCATAGACATGATACGTGATTTTACATCTTCTATGGTAAATTGTTTTTTAATACCCGCAATTTTATCAATTAGTACTTCATAGTCTGATATCTTACAACAGAATGTACCAAAAGATTTTATTGGCATTCCTCCTGGAAGTCCTGGTGCTGGTATATTAATAGCATTTTTTGTTCCCCATTTCACTGTTAATTCTTTTGTATTAACAAATAAAACTTCAGCTCTAATGCCACTATTAAATCCAAATCTAAATCCTTTTAATGTTGATAAAAAAGGAATTATTTCCGATTCTACATCGAAACTTCCTTCATCTTTAAAAATTCCTTCGATTTTACCATTATACATAAAGATAGCATCTTGCCCCATTCTAACAACTAGTTTACTACCTTTTTTTATTTCTTTATTGTCCCATTTCCAAAATAGCATATCATCTCTAAATTCTTCCCATTCAACTACATTGGAAAATTGGTTGCTAAATAGTCCCATAATACTAACCTCCTAAAACATTATTTCTTCCAAGGAAGAAACAGTTTCACCTTTAACTAATTCACTATACTGAATTTTTTTATCATCATTATAGCTCACATCATCATCTGATGATGCTAAATAAATTCCAAATAATATACCTAATATTACTATAATTATGGCTGCGATTTTAACAGGGCTCTTTGGGTATTCACCTTTAATTTTCCCAGTTTCTCCATTTATTAAAACATTATATTGTTTATCTTTGTATGTATAAGCAGTTGAGTAAACAGGTATAAAAATATGTTTATATGTTTCATCTGAGTAAGAAGTATAAAGTCTTACTGAACGAACTCTATCATATCGTCTTAACACATCTCTTTCAGCCATATAATGAATATCTATTCTCATTTTATTCATGGCATCAATGTGGGCATCCTTCAAATCTACAGTATATATTTCTGAGCAATAGCCTGACATATAATCTGGTGAATATGATGCCACATCCTTTGTATTATATGGTTCAATCCACCCTAAAAGATTCTCACTTAATTTATTTGATGCTCTAACTAAAACATCATCAAAAAAATGATTTATATGCCCACTAGTAGGATACCAATTGGTTTCTATTCTTGTATGTTTTTCACCTTCACTATCTTCATATTCCACTTTATAATCGATTCCACCCATTGCAGTATAGTTAGTACTTGTATCTGCATCAAATGTCCAATAAGGCATATACATTCCTTGAACCTTATCCTTTTGATATAAAGTTTTTAAAACATTTGGAGCAAGCCATCTTTTTTTTATCCATAGACTAAATATAGATTCTACATCGTACTTATCTATTTTAAAAGGAATTACACCATCTGGAATTATGGATTCAATTTGTTTTTGAGATAAAACATAGTGTGATCCACAGTATGGGCAAGTAGTAGCTGTACTAGTTGCATCAACTTCTACTCTAGCTCCACATCCTTCACATTCCATACTTGTAGAAGTTTTTTCCTCTACTTTTATTGTCTTAATTGCATGAATATCAAGATTATGTTCTATAACATCCTCTGGATTATTTTCTATTTTAACTTCAGTGCCACAGTTAGGACATTTTAAGGCTTGAGCCGTGGCATTAAATTCCATAACTCCCCCACATCCTTCACAATAATAAGACTTACTTATAAAAATCACCCCCATAAAACATAATCTTTTAAAAATTTTATAATCCTAATTTGTTTTTTAAAGCTTGTAATTCATCATACACTTCAGAATCACTCTCTTTATTATCATCATATCTGCTCATTAAATCTTCTATGCTTTCTTCTTCTTTTGAAGAATTTAATTCAGCCATTGCATTAGCTTCATCTAACTGTTTATTTATTTTATCTTCCATTTTATCAAAAGCAGATAAATTTCCTTTGGCTCCATTCACACTTGAGCCAATCTTATTCAATCTCTCTTGTGTTTTAGCAACTGCTAACTTAGCTTTTAATTGGTCTCTTCTTGAATTTAATTCACCTATATCTTTAACAAGTTTATCATGCATGCTTCTCATTTTTGTAGCATTATCCGTAGCTATATCATAAGATTGTTGTAAACTTTGTTGATTTTTAGATAATTGGGTTTTCTTTTCCAAGAACAGTTTTGCATCAGATTCATTTCCTGCTATTAAAGCTTTCTCAGCATATTTTTGCATTTTATTTATCTGTTCATTGCATTCATCTAACTCTCTTTTAGCTCTTTTTTCTTCAGCCATTACAGATGCAGTTTCAGATTTAACTTTTCCCAAATCACATTCTAAATTTCTTAAGTATTGATCAATCATTTTTGATGGATCTTCTGCCTTATCCAATAATGCATTAATGTTTGAAGACATAATGTCTTTGAATCTTGTTATTATACCTGCCATTTAAAACCCTCCTATTTACAACTCTTTAATATATAATAATTATTAAAAATTTTAGTGTAATATACCTACTTTTTTAAATAATATTAATATAAAAAGTATACCATATTACTTATAATTCTTTATAAGTTTAAACAAAAAAGTTGAACTCTATAAGAGTTCAACCTTAAATATTTGGTTAAAATTATTTTTTAGGATTTTTGTAATAAGCTTATCTAATTTAGAATAATCCAACTATTACACCATTTTCATCAATGTCTATTCTTTCAGCTGCTGGCATTTTAGGTAATCCTGGCATTTTCATAATATCTCCTGTTAAAGCTATTATAAATCCAGCTCCAGCACTTATATTAATTTTTCTAACTGTTATTCTAAAATGTTCTGGCCTTCCTAATTTCGAAGGATCATCTGTTAATGAGTATTGAGTTTTTGCCATGCATATAGGAAGATTACTAAATCCTAATTTTTCTAAATTAGCAATTTCCTTTTCTGCTTCTTTAGTAAAGTCTACACATTCAGCTCCATATATTTTAGTAGCTATTTCATTTATTTTTTCTTTTATACTTCTTTCTAGTGAATAAGCATATTCAAAATTATTTTCCTCTTGGCAA
This sequence comes from Terrisporobacter glycolicus ATCC 14880 = DSM 1288, assembly GCF_036812735.1. Lineage (NCBI taxonomy): Bacteria > Bacillati > Bacillota > Clostridia > Peptostreptococcales > Peptostreptococcaceae > Terrisporobacter > Terrisporobacter glycolicus. The sequence goes on from NZ_CP117523.1 coordinate 3,631,680, forward strand.
AGTCTTACCACTTCTTTAGCAAGGTCTACTCCACCTTCTCCGCCTTTTGCCCATACTTGTGATAAAACCACATTTACACCTAAATCATTACATCTTTCTTTTACTAAATCAATTTCCTCTTGACTATCTGTTGGGAATTCATTAATTGCAACAACTGCAGGTAATTTAAATACTTTTGTAATATTTTCCACATGCTTTAATAAATTTGGTAGTCCAGCTTCTAAGGCTTCTAAATTTGTATCATTTAAGTTAGATTTATCCACACCACCATTATATTTTAAAGCTCTTACAGTAACTACAATTACTACTGCATCTGGTTTTATATCTGCCATTCTGCATTTTATATCTAAGAATTTTTCTGCTCCTAAGTCTGCTCCAAATCCACCTTCTGTTACAACGTAATCTGCAAAATTCATAGCCATTTTTGTAGCTATTATAGAGTTACATCCATGTGCTATATTAGCAAATGGTCCTCCATGAACAAGCGCTGGTGTTCCTTCTAAAGTTTGAACTAGGTTAGGCTTTAAAGCATCTTTTAATAAAGCTGCCATCGCTCCATTAGCATTTAATTCTTTAGCTGTTATAGGTAAATTTCCATAAGTATATCCAATAATTATATTTCCTAACTTTTCTTTTAATTCACTAATATTATTGGCTAAGCAGAAAGCTGCCATAACTTCTGATGCTACAGTTATATCAAATCCGTCTTCCCTAACTATGCCATCAACTTTTCTCCCCATACCACAAACTATATTTCTTAATTGTCTATCATTCATATCTACACATCTTCTCCAAGTTATAGTTCTTGGATCAATATTTAACTTATTACCTTGATGTATGTGGTTGTCTATCATTGCTGCTAATAAATTATTTGCTGCTCCTATTGCGTGAAAATCTCCTGTAAAGTGTAAGTTTATATCTTCCATTGGTATAACTTGAGCATAACCTCCACCAGCTGCTCCACCTTTTATTCCGAACACAGGCCCTAAGGAAGGTTCTCGTAATGCAACAATTGATATTTTACCAATTTTTTGTAAACCATCTGCTAAACCTATTGTTGTTGTGGTCTTTCCTTCTCCAGCTGGAGTTGGATTTATTGCTGTAGTTAAAATTAACTTGGCATTTTTATCTTTTTTATGTGTTTTTAATAAATTATAGTCAATCTTAGCCTTATATTTCCCATAAAATTCTAATTCATCTTCATTTAAGCCTAATTTTTTACCGATTTCTCTAATATGTAGAGGTTTTGATTCCTGCGCTATTTCTATATCTGATTTAAAAGTCATTACATTTATCCTCCAATATATTACTATTATTTAACTATATTATAAAATAATTTGTAAAAATAGTATATATAAAAAACATATTTTATGAACATTTTTTCATTTTTTTGAATTTAAATACGTCATTTTGCAAACTTTATTTAATATATATTTTTATTCAATACAGTTTATACCCTTATTTATTCTTTTTTACGCTAAATAATTAAATCTGTTTATACTTTTACTAATAAATTTTATACTTTTATATTTTACATATAAAAAAGATGTAGGTATTCAAACCTACATCTTTATAAGCTATTTAACTGATATCAATTTATCTTTTTCTTTTACTGAACCTTTAGCTATAGCTTCTACATCTTCATAACTATCTGTATTAGTTACTATTACAGGCGTAACTGTTGGATATCCAGCTTCTTTTATTTTTTCTATATCAAATTCTACTAAAAGATCTCCTGCCTTAACTTGATCTCCTGCTTTAACATGAGTAGTAAAATGCTTACCATTTAATTTAACAGTATCTAATCCTATGTGTATTAATACTTCTACACCATTGTCAGAAGTTAATCCCACTGCATGTTTTGTATCAAATACTGTTGAAACTACTCCATCCACTGGTGATACTGCTCTACCAACAGCTGGCTCTATTGCAACACCTTTTCCTAACATACCTTCAGAGAATACTCCGTCTCCGACTTCCTCTAAAGATATTGCATTACCTTCTATAGGTGCCACAATTATAGAATTATTTTCAACCTTATCTTCTTTTTTTTCTTCCTTAGTATCTACTACATCTAAGTCTGCTGCAACCTCAAGATTAACACCACTTGCTATAAAATCTTCTAAGTTTGATTTTATAACTGTAACTCTTGGTCCATATATAACTTGTATTCCATTACCTTTTATTATAACACCTGCTGCTCCACTTGATTTTAGTAAAGACTCACTCACTTTAGAAGAATCTTTTACAGTAACACGAAGTCTTGTAGCACAACAGTCTAAATCACTTAAATTATCTCGTCCACCTAAACCTTTTAATATCATAGCTGATATCCTATCATCTTGATTTGATGAGTTCGCTGAACTTCCTTCTTTTTTAGCATTTACATCTGCTCTTGTATATAATTTTACTTCTTCTTCGTCATCATCTCTACCAGGAGTTTTAAAATTAAACTTCTTAATTAAGAAAGTAAATAAGAAATAGTAAACTGCAAAGTATATTAAACCAACCCATATTATATTTAACCAATGAGTTTTAGCATTTCCTTGTAACACACCAAATAATGTTAAATCTATTAGACCTCCAGAGAAAGTCATGCCTACTCCAACATTTAGTATATGCATTATCATATAAGCGGCTCCTGCAAGTACTGAATGTATTACATATAATATTGGAGCAACAAATAAGAATGTGAATTCAATTGGCTCAGTTATACCTGTTAACATTGCTGTTAATGCTGCTGATAATAATAATCCTCCGACAACTTTACGTTTGTCTGGTTTAGCACATTTATACATTGCAAGTGCTGCACCTGGTAAACCAAATATCATAAGTGGGAATTTACCAGACATAAATCTAGTAGCTTCTACACTAAACTGTACAGTAGATGGATCTGCTAGTTGTGCAAAGAATATATTTTGTGCACCTTCTATTAAGTGTCCTCCTACCATTGCAGTACCACCAACAGCAGTTTGCCAGAATGGTAAGTAGAATACATGATGAAGTCCAAATGGTATTAAGGCTCTTTCCATAAATCCATATACCCAAGTTCCCGCATATCCTGAGCTTTGTACTATATTACCAACTGAATAAATAGCACTTTGCACATTTGGCCATATATAGAACATTAATATCCCAACAAATAAATAAGTTATTGCAGATATAATAGGAACAAATCTTGTTCCACCAAAGAATGATAATACTTGAGGTAACTCAATTTTGTAGAAACGATTATGTAGAGCTGCTACACCAAGTCCTACTATCATACCTCCAAATACACCCATTTGAAGTGAATTTATACCTAATACACTTGCTGTAGAACCAGCTAGCATAGCTTCTGTTCCACCATTAATGTTTATCAGTGCGCCTATAGAAGCATGCATAATTAAGAATGCTATAGCTCCAGATAAAGCAGCTACTTCTTTTTCTTTTTTAGCCATACCTATTGCAACACCCATTGCAAATAATAATGGTAAATTTGCAAATACAATATCTCCTGCATTACTTAATACTGTTAAGAATGCATTTATAGGTGTACCTGGTCCCATAACACCCATTAGACCATAAGCATTTAGCATTGTTTCATTAGTGAATGATCCACCAATTCCTAAAAATAAACCTGCTACTGGTAAAATAGCTATTGGTAGCATAAACGATCTACCTACACGTTGTAAAACACCAAATATTTTGTCTTTCATTAATTTCGGCCTCTCCCTTATTTAATATTATATAATTTTTTACACAATCATATATAGTTTACCTTAATTTCTATAATGATACTATCATAGCTTGAATAGTCATGTCAATATTTTAATGCAACCGTTTGCACTATTATTTTTTATATTTATATTTATTTTTTTTTACAATTATATCATATATAATTTACCCAATTTATTTAATTTCAAACAAAATAAGTGCCCACAATGAGCACTTATTTATAATATAATTTTTATTTAGACAATAGATCTAACATATCTTCCAGTTCATCATAGGGCATTTTATTTAAAGACATACAATTATATAGTAATGTTCCCACTCCTTGAACCTTTATCTTTGACGGATTTATTTGAACAACATCTAGTACTAACTTTCCACTTCCATTTAGTATTGATTTTTGTATCATATCCAAAGTATCCTGTAAAATTCCTAATAGTTTATAGTCTCTTATACCTAACTTAGTATAGTCTTCTCTCTGTAATATTGGAATTTGAATAGTCTGTGAGATTACATACATGTTAATTAATTTAATCTGACAATAAGTTAATTGTCTAGATAATTTTATTAATCTATTGCATTCATCTCTATTTAAATCATTCTTAAACATTATATTTCCAAGTAAATATCCATAATATTTTAACTTACTTTCCTCATGTTCGTCTTTAGAAGATATAAGGATTCCATTTATTATCTCTTCAGCAAAACATTGGTTGCTTAAATTTTCTCCGAAAAAATCTTCCTCTCTAATAAAGTTATTATTGTCTAGATTTTCTTTTATCATTTCTAATGAATAATATAGTGTAGTTAATATTTTTTTGCTTTCTTTCGATGTATATATATTTTCATATATGTCATTTATGAAACTTTCATATAGTTTGTCTATTTCAACATTGCAATCTTTGTGTTGTAATGTATCTAATATATTTTTAATATTATTCATCAATTGTTCATTTGATTCAAACATGCATTTAACTCCTAAATCTCCCATTTTTCTATCCCCTTTGAATATATTTTTACAATCTAAACTTAATTTAATTGTAGCAAAAACATATTAATAAACAATATAAAAAGCCTTCTAAAAATCATATTGTTCTTAGAAAGCTTTTTATTATGCACTTCTATTTACATCGTTCATTAACGGTAAAATATTCTTTAAACACTCAGGTTCCTTTTTCTTTATCATATCATTTTGAAGCATATCTATAAATTTAGATACTAATTCCACATCAAAATGAGTTCCCGCACATTTTTTCAACTCTATAATTGCTTGATTATAGTCTTTTCTTATATTATAAGGTCTTTTTGATGTCATAGCATCAAAGCTATCTATTATCGTTAATACTCTAGCTAAATAAGGAATTTCATCTCCTTTTACATTATTAGGATATCCACTTCCATCATATTTTTCGTGATGATACTTTATTACAGGCACCACAGCATTAAAGGCTTGTATATTACTTACTAAGTCAGCACCTAGAGTTGGATGTTGTTTTAAAACATTAAATTCACTTTCAGATAATTTTTCTCTTTTATTTAATAGCTCTTTTGATATTTCTAACTTTCCTATATCATGCAAGTAAGCTGCTAAAAGTAACTCTTTTTTAGACTGTTCGTCCATATTCAAATACATAGCAAACTTCTTAGCATAAATAACTACTCTTTCTGAATGGCCATAAGTATATTTATCTTTTTTATTTATTTTATTTAACATACTAGCAATAGACTCTAATGCCTTTTTATCAATACTACTGTCTATTTCATCTAATATATTATAATATCTTTCCACGCGATTTTTATCAAAAGATTTTGCTCTATATAAAGCATTGTCTGCAAGTTCAATTAATTGCTTTTTATTTTTAGCCACCTTTGGATAAGTTGATACACCAATAGACACTGTTATATGCTTATTAGGTTGAAGTTCTTGACCTGTAAAGTGTGTTTGTTGTATATTTTGACGTATTAATTCTCCTAAATTCAATGCAGCTTCTTCTGTTTGGTTATACAGAATTATAGCAAATTCTTCTCCACCATAACGGGCAACTACACCTAAATCATCAACAGTATTTCTTAATATTTCACCTAATCTTGTAAGAAGCCAATCTCCTTTTTGATGTCCATTTATATCATTATAATTTTTAAAATTATCTATATCCATAAATAACAATGAAACTTCTTTATCCTCTTTTTGTGAATTAGTTATGTATGTGTCTAATACGTCTTGAAAACTTCTATGGTTTAACAAACCTGTAAGTCCATCCTTTACTGCTAATTCTTTTAATTTTAAATTATAATCATTTTCAATATTAATGTATAAAGAAAGAATAAAAGATGTTATTAATAAGGAGCTTACTAATATTATATCCCCTTCAAAATGTCTTGCTGTATCCATATAACTAACTAGAGGTGTATAATCTACATTTATTAGGTTAAATGCAAGTATTATCAATGATACAGCTACAGTTATAGCAAAACTTATTTCTCTCTTATATTGTATAGAACATATTAATATTATAATTGTACTGATATATTTAAAAGAGCTATTTGACCCTCCTGTTTTCGACATTAAAATAATAAATAAGCCTAATAATATCAAAACTTCTATTACATTGTAAATTGTTGGCATATTAAAGAAACTTTTTTCTGTATCTCCATACATCATTTTTGAACAAAATATCATAAATGGTGCTATACAACAGGCTAAAACAATTACAAGAAGTATATTATCCATATCTAGCGCTATATTGTAATAGCTTATAATATTTAAAGTTGCTAATATAATATATAAAAATTTTAACCCAACTAAAATTTCTAATATTTTCAATCGTCTTTCATAATCAAATTCGTTCATATGTATTCACCTATATATTAAATAATTACTATAAAAATAACATATCAAAAGAACCATAAGAATATTTTCCTATGGTCCTTTAACCTATTACTCTTCTCTTAAAGATTTTGGAACTTCAGGCTCAAAGAATATTGCAAAACAATATGTACTTGTATTTTTTGCAATTTTAGTGAAAAAATTCGCTAATACTCCCATCGTTACATCTCCTTTGTAATAATTTTTATATTAACACATACTTCGTTAATATCACAATCTAAATTTTAAACTTTAATAAAACCTTATCTATAAATAATATAGATTTGCTTCCTACAATTGTTAAGGATAACATTTGCATGTATATACCTAAAGATATACATAACACTAATGAATTCAAATTCAAATTTACATTTAACAAATTTAACAATACATTAAATATAAATAATACTATACACACAAAATATATACAAAATGAGTTTTTTCTTAATTTTTTCCTTATCGCTTCTTTTTTTAATGGTTTATTCTCTGATGGCACAGGACATTTTTTGTATAAAATAATAAAAGAATGAATTAATATAATTATATCTATTGAGTATAGCACTCCTAATTTTCCATTTATCAAAAACCTACCTGTTAGAGCAAAAATATATGATAATATTATTCCTGTTATTAAGCATCTATTTGGACTTGAACAATGTATCCCTCCAGAGTTTCTTTTCATAAACCCAGCTACTAAAGATATTATAACTATTTGAAATAATGTACTCGTTAAAATTCCAAATAAGATAGTTAGTATTGCTGCCATGCATATATGTAAAAATGCAAAAACTCCATATTTTAATACTTCAAACTCATCACTTGACTTATCTTTAGACCCACATAATCTAAAGGCAATCTTGTCAGAAAGATTTTCAGTTATACTATTCATTATGTTTAACTATACTCCCCCCTTGAAGTTTTTTCATGATAAATTCTATTACAAAAGCTAAAAGAACAAGTATTATAAGAGATGGCAATGTATAAAATGCACCCATTAAAGTATAATATTTACTAAAGCATTTCTAGAAACGTTAAATACTTTTGTTAATAAACTTATATAAATAAACTCACTAAATATTAAACATAAAAATAGCTTACACAATGCCATTATACAGTTCATAAAACTATTTTTAGATACATCTACTAATATAAATAAAACAAGAGCCATTCCTATAATCGTGTGTATGCCAAAACTAATTGGAAGCATTCTAATAAACGACTGAATTATTCCTAACATTAATGTCTTTTTGCATAAAGTTCCTATTGATATTTTTAGATTTAAAAAGTAACATCCTACTAGTAGCATTATCGCACACTCCGGAAAACTTCTAACTAAAATATAATCCAGTGACGTATGTAACATAATTTTCTCCTTTAATTTAACTATTACAAGAAAATTGTAACACAAATATAGAAATTTTCTACATATTTTCCCTTTTTTTTTATTATATTTTTTTTATGTATAATTTTCTATTTATTTTCACCCAATATGTTATTTATTATATTTATCAGAGCTGCAGTTTGCTCTATAAACCTCTATGTAACTATATATTAGCATATAAGTAATAAAAAAGACTACATATGCAGTCTTTTTATCTATTTTTTATAATATTGTCTAATTAATTCCTCTTTTCCCATATTTACCAAAGTTTTACTCATTAACCCTCCTAGATCTCCACCTTTCTTACCGTTAACATAAGAAGTTTTATCTCCTCCTGACATATCAAGTTCCATACCTAATTCCTTTGCAATTTCCACCTTCATTTGATTTAAAGCTTCTCTTGCATTTAGATTTACAATTTTATTCGTCATAAAAAACCTCCTATTATGCTTTTGAGATTATTCTTCACAATTACTCACTCTATTATTTTGTAAGTTTTGGTTCCATAATATTACCATCATTTACATGTATGTAAATATTAATTTATAGTAAATCCTATAATTAATAATATATTGGAGGTGCTAATATGAATAATTTACATCTAAGTGATGATGAATTAGTTGAAAATTTTGAAAGTGCCAGTCCTTGGTTTGTTGGTTTATATATGGAAACTTTTCTAAATAATTTAAGTTTTCTATCTAACAGACAAACTAAAAATGAATTTACAACTGATATACATAGATATGACCCTATATTAATTGATGAAAATATTTTAGATATTTATATTAGAGTTGAATCGTTATTAAAAATAATTAAAGGAAATAGAGTTCTTGATGCATTAAAAATGGTACTTGATTATGATACTGATACAATATATGATATTTATGCTCGACAAGAAGCAATTTACTTATTAGCTTTAATAAAAAATGGAAAAATTACCTTACCGAAGTATAATTGAGGCAAAAATTAAAGCTATAAATAATAAATATTAAATTTATTATTTATAGCTTTTTATCACATATACCCTAATTTAAATACTATTTATAAATCACAAATAGTTATCCTACTTTAATGTATTTCACTATATTTCTTAGTTTTAGAATAAAATTATTTTACTTATTTATCAATTTATAATTACTACATAAGTGGTGCAAACACTCTAAGTATAGCTTGCCATAGAGCATATCTTCTTCCAGCTCTTATATCTTCTTCAGTAAACTCTCTACTTCTAGAAATTGTATCTAATGCATCTTCTTTAATATCGTTTAAACACTTACATTTGTATAAATACACACCACATTCAAAATGTAAATATAAACTTCTATAGTCCATATTTATTGTACCTACTGTTGCAATTTCATCATCACAAACAAATACTTTAGCATGAATAAATCCTGGTGTATATTCATAAATTTTTACACCAGCTCTTATTAATTGAGGATAATAAGATCTTGTAAGTTTAAATACGGTCTTCTTATCTGGGATCCCTGGCGTTACTATTTTTACATCTACTCCCTTTTTAGCAGCTAAACAAAGAGCTGTCATCATTTCATTATCAATAATTAAATATGGTGTAAAAATATATACATAGTTTTTTGCACTATTTATAATATTTAAATATACATTTTCACCTACAACCTCTTCATCTAAAGGTGAATCTCCATAAGGTTGTACAAATCCATCACTTACTGTAGTTTCTAATTGGTGTACTTCTGGCTTATAAATAGAAAAGTCTCCATCTGTTTGTCTAGTAGAGTTCCACATTTCTAAAAACATCATAGTTAAGTTCCATACACCTTGTCCTTTTAACATAACCCCTGTATCTTTCCAATGACCAAATCTAACTTTTTGATTAATATACTCATCAGCTAAATTTATACCACCAGTAAAGCCTGTATGTCCATCTATTACTGTGATCTTACGATGGTCCCTATTATTCATAACAAGAGATAATAAAGGTTTAAAAGGATTAAAAGCAATACATTTTATTCCCTTTTTCTCTAAAATTTTATCATATCCATATGGAAGAAGAGATATACAACCCATATCGTCGTACATAAGTCTTACGTCTAATCCTTCTTTAGCTTTTTGTTCTAGTATTTCCAAAATACCATCCCACATCTTACCTTCTTCTATAATGAAGTATTCCATAAATATATATCTTTTTGCTTTTTTTAGTTCTTTAATTAAATCCTCATAGTTATCCTCTCCAACACTATAGTATTTAACCTCTGTGTTTTTGTTCATAGGATAACCAGCTGAGTTGTTTATATAATTCATATGACCATAGACTGTTTTATTTTCTTTTTTGACTTCTTCTGCTATATCTTTATTTTGTTTTAAGTATTTACTTGTTTTTTCCTGAACTTTCTCTAGACGATGTCTCATCTCCTTGGAAGGTTTTTTATTACCTAGTATAAGATATAATATCCCTCCTGCTATATTAAAAATTAATATTGGTATAATCCAAGCTAATTTATAGGCTGGATTATCACTTTTATTTATAATCCATAGTACTACTAAAGCACTTATGGCAGTACACATAATAGATGCTATTGCTGAAAAATGACTAAATTTTATTAATAAAAATAGAAATATTCCAAATTGAATAGCAATCATCAACCCAATAATTACCATTCTGCTAAATAATAATCTCAATATTTTCATGAACTTTCTCCCTTCAAAATTATATAATAAAATATAATTCTTTAAATTATAACATAAGTAAATTTTTAAGCAAACTGTTTATTACATTTATAAAACTCAAGAGCCACAGCCCTTGAGCTTTTGTATCTAAATTAAGTTATCTTCTTTTAGTAAATTATATAAAGTGGGTTTAAAATTAAACTCTTTCATTAATATTTGAACTTGTTGTAGACATTTTTGTTTTTTATCTTTTGATAAATTTGACTTTGATGCTCTTATTAAAATATTTTTAGGTGAATGAGATATATCTATAAACTCTAATAATTGAGTCTTATACCCTACACATTCTAACAAATTACCTCTCACTGAATCTGTCATAAGAGCTGCTACTCTTTCTTGTATGATTCCATACTTATTTAAAATTTCTAAGTTTTCAGCCTTCATTTGATGATTAAATTCATGTTGGCAACAAGGCACAGAAAATATCATTTTTGCATTCCACTTGATTGCATTGTATAGTGCATAATCTGTTGCTGTATCACAGGCATGAAGTGTAATAACCATATCTACCTTATTATTATACTTAAAACCATTTATATCTCCCAGCTCAAAATGTAAATTATCAAACTTGTATTTTTTTGATATTTCATTACATTTTCTTATTACATCCTCTTTTAAATCCAATCCTATCATTTTTACATTTATCTTTTTAATTTCTACGAAATAATAATAAAGAACAAAAGTTAAATATGATTTTCCACAACCAAAGTCTAATATTGTTAATTCTTCATAATCATTTTTCTTAATTTCATCATCTATTATTTCAATAAATCTATTTATTTGCTTATACTTGTCATATTTTGAATTTACAACTTTGCCCTCTTTAGTGAAAATCCCTAGATCAATAAGTGGTTGAATAAGCATACCTTCTTTAAGGATATAATTTTTTTCTTTGTTATGTCCTTTATTAACTACATTTTCGTTATTATTTTTCTTTTTACCTAAAAACAACTTACCTTTTTTAGATATTTTTACATCATAAGTTGTATTATTCGACCAAGCATTTAATTGTTTGAAGCTTTCCTTCATATATTCTAGTATTTTATCACTTAAGTCTTTTATCTCTATATTTTCATGAAATACTTGCTTGTCTGTAAATTTTTCTATTTGATAATATTCTTTATTATTTTTTTCTTTTAACTGAAAAGCTATTTTATTGTATTTTATCTCTTTATTCTTTTTATTACTTATTACGACTTTTATTATATTATCTTTACATATTTCATTTATTGTCTTAATTGTATTTTCCATTAATATCACCTATTTTTCATTTTCTTTATTGCACTACTTATTATACCATTAAGTATTATCGTATAATTAAATTTTTTATATACTTATAAGACTTTTCCTGTAAATATTAAAGATATTTGTTGTTTTTGTTATATTTTTTCTTATTTTTCATATTAATAATGATATAAGCAGGAGGTATATTATGAAAGAAATTTTTAATCCCCATTTATATCACGGAAAACACAAAAACAAAAACTTCTTTGAAGGATGGTATTTTAAAATAGTTGACAAAAAAAATGATTATAAACTTGCTATAATTCCTGGTATTTCTTATGGCAATAATGAAAATGAGCATCACTCTTTTATACAAATTTTAAATGGAAAAGAATCTACTTTTAATTATTTATCTTATGATGTAAATGATTTTAGATATAATAATAAGAGATTTAGGGTATGTATTAATTCTAATATTTTTTCTTTAGAAAACATAAGTCTCTCTATAAATTCTAATGATCTAAATATTCATGGTAATCTAATATTAAAAAATTTAGTGAAATGGCCTGGTAGTATTGTTAATCCTGGTAGTATGGGTTTCTATAATTATTTAAAATTCATGGAGTGCTACTCTCATGTATGCGCTTTAAATGGATCTCTTGTTGGAGAGCTAAATATTAATGGCATAGATGTGAATTTTACAGCAGGAAAAGTATATATTGAAAAAAACTGGGGTAAAAGCTTTCCAAAATCTTGGTTATGGATTCAAAGTAACTCTTTTAAAAGTAGAAAAGCTTCTATAACTTGTTCTGTAGGAACTATACCATTTCCCATAAAGGATTTCACGGGATTCCTTATAGGTCTTACTTTGGAAAATGAATTTTATAGTTTTACCACAATTAACCATAGTAAAATTAATATACAAAATTCTGGAGATGATATTGCTTTAATAGTAATCAAAGATAACCTTAAATTAACCATTAAAACTTATACAAATCCAAAAGATTTTGTAGTGTTAAAAGCACCTAGTCTGGGGTCTATGACATCTACTGTAAAGGAAACTATAAATGGTCAAGTATATATACTTCTAGAAGATACTAAAATAAATAAAAAAATATTTGAAGATATAGGTCTTAGTACTGGAGTAGAATACGGTGGGAACTTTTCTTCACTTTTTAAATAAAAAAATAGATAAGTTTGAAAAATACAAACTTATCTATTTTTTTATTCCTCCTCTTCAAGCAAGCATAATAATTTTTCATTTATTATATTCATATCTACTTGAGTAATATTTTCAATAGCTTTTCTTTTTAATCCCCTTAGACTAATTTGAACTTTTTTATGGAAACTACTTTCTTTTTCATTATCTTTTATCATATAAAAAAAATCTGATAAGGAATATATTTTAAATTTTTCTATTTCCCTTTCCTTTGCCATATTCTCCAAAAGTGCAATAATAATATCTTGATAGTTATCTTCTTTATTTAAATTAAAATACTTTGATAAATTAGGCAATATAAATTCAAATAGCATTCTTTTTGGAGGAATTTCTTCTAATCCCATACTTATTCCTACATCTATAATCAATTCATTAGGTAATTCCAAAAGTTTACTAAAAATTAAATCATCATCTATTGGCTCTATATAGTATTCTCTTCCTTTTAACTTTCTTATAGCCTTAATTGCATCATAATAGCCAAGTTTAATATTTCTATGAGCTAAATCTTTTGTAAAAATAAAAGTTCCACCTAAATCCATAGATGGCTGAATTTCAACCACATTTGCACTTTCATCAATATGTTTTAATTTTCTACTAGAATTTAATCTTATGGCTATTATTTTATCATAATTTTTTTTTGCTAAAAGGCTTACAGGACAATTATCATAAAGTCCTCCATCTAAGTATGCCTTCCCATCTAAAGGTTCCATTTTTAATCCTGGATATCTAGCACTTGCCATTATAAAATCTTTTATTTTACCATTTGGAATATCTTCTTTAAAGACTTCTATCGGGCTTAACGGTCCCAATTCCACTGTAACAAGGCCAAAATCCATATTACTATTTCTTAATTTTTCTTCATCAATTAGTTCATCTACAACTCTTCTTAAATTATCAGTATCAATACCTCTATTAGTAATTATTTTTTTTGCTTCATTAGAAAAATAGGTTATAGTTTTTATATTAAGATTTCGATTTATTACATTTGCCATATGCCTATCTTCTATATCAAATAGTTGTTGTGGAGTAACATTGCTCCACATTTCAAAACACTTTTCAAAATCTCCTTGAGCAACCATAGCTGCATTAAAGGCCCCAATAGAAGTTCCTACTATTCCATCTATCTCATACCCCTCCTCTAATAAGGCTTTAATAGCTCCAACATGGAATGCACCCCTTGCGCCTCCACCTTCTAATGCTACTCCTAACATAAGCTCTCATCTCCCCAATTAAGAGTATTTTTCTTCTTTATTTATATTATATCAATTTGTTAGATTTATAAGTAATTAAAAATAAAAAAGAAGCTATTTAATAGCTCCTTATTATATTATTTATTTTCTAAATCAAATAATATTAATTTATTTTCTTTTAATGTTTCTTTAACGTTTATAACCCTTTGGTTTGATGATCCTCTCAGTGTAAGAGATATATTTTTTTTATCTTCTTCAAACTTGCCATCTACTAAAACATCTGCATATTTTAAAATTTCTTTTTGATGATCATTAAAGTTTTCAACAGTATAGCCCGTCCATAAATATATTTTCTTTTCAGGATATTTATCTTTAAATTTCTTACATACATAAATAACTCCCTCAATATTTTCAGGACAAAGAGGTTCCCCTCCTAATATGGATAAATCTCTTTTTATATTATGTTTATCAATATTATCCATAATATAATTTAGTTTTTCCTCAGTAAATTCTTCACCATCTGTAAAACTCCAAGTCTCACCATTAAAACATCCTTTACACTTGTGAGGGCATCCTTGGGTCCAAAGAGACATAGTAATTCCAAATCCATTTGCTATATCATTATCTTTAATTCTATTTATTCTCATATTATTATGCTCCTTTTAGTATATGCATTTTATAAATTTAAAAGTTAACCTTACTTATTCTTCTTTTCATAAGGCATCATACAGCACATAGAACCTTCTGGACATGGCCCAAATTGACAACTTGCGCCAAGAGTTTTCCCAAGTAAAGAACTTACTTTTTCCACTTCCTCTACCATAGTCCATGCTAATTTATTTATTTCTTCTTGTGCTCTTCTGCAACATCTATGATGACAGAAGTTAATTAAACTTCTCAAGTTCATTGTGCATATTATTTTTGTCTCACAAGCATTTGGGAATATATATCTAGCGTTTTCAATTGCTTTCTTCTCTAAAGTTGAACATAGCTTTTTATATGATGTTCTTAATGTGTCTACAAACTTTTCACAAGATTTATTTTCATCTTTCCATTCCTCAAATGCGTCTTTATCTATATCACATTTTTTTAATTGAATATCTACTAGTTTACCATAGTGATTTTTATTATAAACATAATCATATATTAATTTATCAACTATATCATCATATAGTCTTTGGCTATCTTCCATATGATTCTTGTAGCTTTGCTCAAGTATAGGGTTATTTTTTATATCTTGCGGAATTACATATTCAAACTGAGTTTCTTTAACATATCTTTGAGATTGTTGACTATAAGATGCTATTCTATGTCTAACTAATTGATGTGTCAAACTTCTTGAAACTCCTTCTATTGCAAAAGTAAAGCTAGTATGTTCTAACACACTGCCATGACCAATAGAAGTAATCATTTTTACAAATCTTTCAATACTTTCCGGTGTTTGCTTTTCCATTAAATCATCAATATTTGATGGTGAATAACAAAGTTTTCCTGCTGTAGCTACAACAAGCTCAGGATTCATCGTATGCGATATAAGTTTTACTTTTAATTTTGTTTCCATTATTTACTCTCCCCTTTTTCAGCAATTTCTATTGTTTGTTCAATTAATTCTATAACAGTCATTTGACCTACTCCATTTGGTACAGGAGTCAAATGACATTGTTTTTCATTTACTATAACGTCATAATCTTCTTTAGACACATCTCCACACATTTTTCCTGCTTCATTAAAGTTAATTGATACATCTATTATTGTAGTATTGTTAGAAAAATCTTGTGCACTTAAGAAGTTAGCCCTTCCTACTGCTGTAACAACTATATCTGATGATGCAATTTTTTCCTTTAAGTTTTTAGTTTTACTATGAGCTATAGTCACCGTAGCATTTTCTTGTAAGAATAATTGTGATAATGGCTTCCCAACTATATTAGAACGATTTATTATAAGAACATCCTTACCTTCTATATCTATTTTAAATTCTTTTAATAAAGTCATTATGCCTCTAGGAGTGCATGCAACATTCCCTTCTAAATTAAGAGATAATTTACCCATATTTCCTATTGTAAATCCATCTACATCTTTTTCAACTTCTATAAGGTTTGTAAGGTAATCTTCATTTAAATGCTTTGGTATAGGTAATTGTAATAAAATTCCTGTAACATCTTTGTCTTTATTTAAATCTATAATAATTTTTTCTACTTCATCTTGACTGATATTCTCATTTAAGTGAATTATTTTTGAACTTATTCCAACTTCTTCACATTTTTTAACTTTATTTGATACATACTTTCCACTGGCAAAGTCTTCTCCTACTCTAATTATTACTAGAGAAGGTTTTTTACTTAATTTATTTACTCTCTCTTTTAATTGTCCTACTTTTTTTGTTACTAATTGTCTCGCATCTAGTAATGTCATTTTCTTTCCATCCTTTTACTATTTTTATGTATAATAGAAAAGGTGCATATGCACCTTTTAGTTTATAAATGTAAGACTCTTTCTCCGATTTCTTGAGTACGGCCTTTACCCCACATATTTGAACCTATATAACCACAAGTTCTTCTCATAACTTGCATCTCATCTTTATTTCTATTCCCACAATTTGGACAATACCACTCTAAATTTTCATCTAGCTTTATCTCTCCAGTATAATCACATGCGAAGCAAACATCTGGCTTAGTATTTATTTCAGCGTATTGTATATTATGATATATATAATTGATTATTTGTTCTACAGCTGGTAAGTTTTTACTCATATCTGGAACTTCTACATAACTTATACATCCACCTAGACTTATATCATGGAATTGACTTTCAAACTTTAATTTAGAAAATGCATCTATTTCTTCAGAAACATGAACATGATATGAGTTTGTATAATACATTCTATCAGTTACATTTTTTATTTCTCCAAATTTTTGTTTGTCTATTCTACAGAATCTTGAAGTTAAACTTTCTCCTGGAGTTCCATAAAGACCAAATCCAAGACCTGTTTCTTCTTTCCACTCACTACATTTAGTGCTTAAATAATTCATTACTTCAAGGGCAAATTTTTCACCTTCTTCAGTTGTATGAGATATACCAAGCATAGCTTGCGTCATTTCATATATACCAACATATCCTAAGGAAAGTGTTGAATATCCTCCCTCTAATAAAGAATCTATTTTTTCACCTTTTTCTAATCTAGATATTCCACCATGTTGCCAGTGAATTGGCGATATATCAGATGTTGTACCTTTTAATAAATTATGTCTAATCATTAGCGCTTCTTTACAAAGATCTAATCTTTCATCTAATATACTCCAAAACTTTTCCATATCTTTTTCTGCCGTTAATGCAACTTGCACTAAATTTAAAGATATAACTCCCTGGTTGAATCTTCCGTACCATTTATAATTTCCGTTTTCATCTCTCCAGTTGCTTAAGTGTGATCTGCAACCCATTGGAGGGAATGTTTCTCCATCATAATTTTTTCTCATCATTTTTGCACTTTGATAATCAGGCACTAATCTTTTTGTATTACATTTTGCAGCAAGCTTTGTTATATAGTCGTATTTACCACCTTCTAAACAGTTATGTTCATCTAGTAAATAAACTAGTTTAGGAAACTCCTCGCCTATTACTTGACCTTTATAGTTTTTCATTCCCTCTAGCCTTTGTACTATCATTTCTTCACAAATTAATGCCATCTCTCTTTCATACTCATGACCTTCTTCTATTTCTAAGTAGATTGTACAAAATGGTGATTGACCATTACTTGTATGAAGAGTTGATAACTGATATCTAATCGTTTGAATACCAGATTTTAATTCTTCCATCATTCTCTCTTCAGATAATTCTTTAGCCATCTCAAGAGAGTATTTTTGTTTATATTTATTTAAATATTTATTGTATGATACCCTTAAAAATGGTGCTATATGTTTTATAGTTATTGTATTTCCTCCATATTGAGCACTTGCTATTTGAGCTATAATTTGAGTAACTATAGTACATGCTGTTCCAAAAGATTTTGGAGACTCTACTAGTTTATTATTAATAACTGTTCCATTTGTTAACATATCTTCCAAGTTGATTAACATACAGTTGTGTATTGGTTGCATTGCATAGTCCATATCATGATAGTGAAGAACACCTTCATCATGTGCATGAACTATATGAGCAGGTATTAATTTTCTTCTAGACATATCTTTTGATACTTCTCCTGCTACTAAATCTCTTTGAGTAGATGCTAATATACCATTTTTATTTGAATTTTCGTTTAAAACATCTTCATTACTTCTATCTAATAAACCTAGGATGCTATCGTCTGTTGTATTTATCGTTCTTTTAAATGATTGTACCGCTCTATATCCTTCATATGCCTTAGCTGTTAATTTTTGTTTATAATCAATTAGCTTTGTATATACCATTTCCTCTACTTTGTATACTGTAGCATTTGTATCTCGTTCCATATAAATAGTTTCTATATCCTCTGCTATTTCTTTTGCAATCTCTGGAATATAAACTCCACTACCATTTTTCATTGCTTTTAATATAGCATTTTCAATCTTATCTTTGTCAAATTTGGCAACTTTTCCATCTCTTTTGATTATATTTAACTCTTTTTTCATAAGCATCTCCTTTTGTTCATAGTGATATCTATTTTTATCTACATAGATTAATTTTTTAATTTTTTTATGTAAACCTATTGACTTTTATAGAAATTTTATACCCAGTGTACCTGAGATAAAACACTATATATAGTAACCACCTTGTATATTCTATACCACATGTGGTGCTTAATCAAGTGATTTATTTTTAATTTTTGAACTTTATTTTTGTCAATACTATGTAAATTTTTTGTTTATATTCTCAAATGTAGCCATTCAAGCACATTGGTTTTTTTTTATAATTTTTTCCATAATTTTACAAAATTTCATTATTTTATATTAATTCAAAATCAAACAATATCAGTAATATTTTTTTACAAAAAAAAGAAATATAAAACAAATTTTCTCATTTTATATTTCTTTTAGTTAACTTTATTTAAATAATATTTCTATTTTTTCTATACTTGCTTCTAATTTTATACATTGTACTTTCGCTTTTTCAAACATATACTTAGAAGCTTTTGTTGAATCTGTTTCAGCATATTTATCATCTAAATAGTATACTTTCTTTATGCCCGATTGAATAATATTTCTAGCACAATCATGACAAGGGAATAGATTAACATAAATACTACATCCTTCTAAAGATTTACCCCTGGCATTTAGTATTGCATTTTGCTCTGCATGAACTACATATGGATATTTTGTTTCAAGAAAGTCTCCTTCTCTTTCCCAAGGAAAATCTTCATCACTACAACCATTAACAAAACCATTGTAGCCAATTGATACTATTCTATTATTTTTGTCTACTATACAAGCACCCACTTGTGTTGATGGGTCTTTACTTCTCATTCCTGATAATAACGATATTCCCATAAAATATTCATCCCATGATATATAGTCTGTTCTCTTCATTATTTCCTCCTTTATATAAAATCCGATTAATTTTGTATTATTTATTTTTATAATATAACACTTAACCTCTATTATTCAAATATTTTTTCTTATTTTAACATAAAGTACAAAAATATTATTAATGATTTTTTGGCTTTCCAAAAAGTAATCAGTTGATTTTCTTACTTCGTTGATTTTGCAATAACAATCATATACACTAAAAATAGGATGCTTTATTTTCAAACAAATAAATTATCTACATACTTAGGGGAGGGGAAATAAAATTGAAAAAATTAGTTGTTAAGGACAAATCTTTATGTCAGGCTTGTTTAAGTTGTGAGCTAGCTTGTTCTGAAGCCTTTTATAAAAAAGAAGGTTTCTCTTGTATATCTATAGGGGTTAACAAAAAAAATGCATTAGATGTAAAAGCTTGTAACCAATGTGGCGTTTGTGCTAAAAAATGTCCAGAAGAAGCAATATCTAAAAATGCTAAAGGTATTTATACAATAAACAAGAAAAAATGTACAGGATGTTTAACTTGCATAGAAGTATGTCCAAAAGGAATTATTGTTAAATCAGAAGACAAACCAGCTCCATCTAAATGTATGGCTTGTGGTATATGTGTTAAAGCATGTCCTCAAGAAATACTTGAAATTGTTGAAGTTGCTGATTAACTTAACTTCTATTGTAAATATTAAAGATGTAACTAACACTAGTTACATCTTTTTATTTTACATATCTATCTAAACAATAGAAACTACTGTATAAATATAATTGTATAAACTTCCGTGTCTTAATTCATCACTCAATATATGAAAAACTTGATCCCTATAATATAAACTTGGAAGTCCTTCCATTATTTCACGATAAATTTTAACTGCACATTTAGTTATCCCATCATAGCGTCTGCTACTCCACCTTTAAAGCTTGCTAGTGGAATAAATGTTTCTTCTTCAGGATGTATTTTCATTCCTGTAATTTGATTATGATGTAATTCATCATATCTAATTGATTCTATTATTCCTTGTATTTTTTTTGTTTTTATTTTTATTACTGCCAATTAATTGGATTTATTGTTTTTTTCTTCTTCCCATATTTTTATGTTTTTTTAGCATACTATTAATGAGAAGTATCTTAAGGAGGTATTTTATGACTAATCAAAATGTATATAGAAATAAACCTCAATTTGAAACTAATCCAACATTAAACAAGAATTTAACTCCTAATGTTCCTGAGTTTAATTCTAATGCAATGGATAATCAAGGTTTAGTACCATTATCCAATTATTCTAATGGATGTTGTTGTGGTCATGAAAAAGCACACAAAGAAAATTCTGATCACGAATGTTGTCATGGAAAGCACGCTGAAGGTCACAAGGATAAAAAGTGTAATTGTGATCATAAATAGCTAAATATTACTTCCCTTCAATACTTTGCTTCAAAAGTTAAATGTAAGAAGTCTATTTTTATAACAATAAATTTAGACTTCTTTCTTCTCGTTTACTAATTTATTATATGTGATATACTCATTTATATGAGGTGATTCTATGATTAATAATAAAAAAGAAGAAATTAGGCAAGAATTAATTAAATTAGCCGACGATAAATATAGAAGTTTTCATAGTAATTTATGTCCTGGTGTGGAAAATATTTTAGGAGTAAGACTTCCACTACTTAGGAAAATAGCTAAAAATTTATCTAAGGAAGAAGATTATTATAATTATTTAAATAATAATAATGATACAAAATATTATGAAGAAATAATGATTGAAGGGCTAATAATAGGATATTTAAAAACCGACAATAAAAATAGATTTAATTATATAAGAAATTTCATACCTAAAATAGATAACTGGGCAATTTGTGATAGCTTTTGTAATAATTTAAAATTTACAAAGAAAAATATAAATGAAGTTTGGAATTTTATCTTACCTTATACTTCATCACAAAATGAGTTTGATATTAGATTTGCCCTTGTTATGATGCTTAATTTTTATATAATTGAAGATTATATTGATGATGTATTGAATACTTTAAATAATATTCACCATGATGGTTATTATGTTAAAATGGCAATAGCTTGGGCCGTATCATATGCATATATTGATTTTCCAGAAAAAACTTTAACATTTTTAAAAAATAATAACTTAGATAATTTTACATACAACAAATCTTTACAAAAAATCATTGAATCTACACGTGTAAGTAAAGAAGATAAAGATTTAATGAGGAGCCTGAAGAAAAATAATATTAAGTAGAAATAAAAATGCTTGAGATAAATTTTATCTCAAGCATTTTATAATTAATCATTATATACACTTTTAAGTAATTCAATTTCTTTTGCATATCCATCTAATTCATTTGGTGTTTCAAGTAAAAATGGTAAATGTTTAAGTTTTGGGTGATTTATTATTCTAGTTATAGCTTCTAAACCTATATTTCCTTCACCTATTTTAGCATGTCTATCTTTATGACTTCCACGAACATTCAAACTATCGTTTAAGTGAATTGCTTTTAATCTATCTAAACCTAAAACTCTATCAAATTCTTCTAATACACCATCTAAATCATTGACTATATCGTAGCCAGCATCGAATACATGGCAAGTATCCATACATATACCTATTTTGTCACCTAATTCAACCTTATCTATTATGGATCTTAATTCCTCAAAGTTTCTTCCTATCTCTGTACCCTTTCCAGCCATAGTTTCAAGTAATACTGTAGTAGAATGCTTAGGTGTTAAAGTTTGGTTTATCATATCTGCAATATATTGAACTCCAACTTCTACACCTTGTTTCACATGACTTCCTGGATGGAAATTATATAAATTTCCTGGAACCATTTCTAACCTTCTTAAATCATCTGCAAAAGTCTGTATAGCAAATTCTCTTTTACTTTCATCTGCCGCACAAGCATTTAAAGTATATGGTGCATGAGCTAATAATTTAGCAAATTTATTTTCCTTGGCTAATTCTAGGAAAACTTGTATATCTTTTTCATCTAAATCTTTTGCTTTTCCACCTCTCGGGTTACGAGTAAAAAACTGAAAAGTATTAGCATTTATACTTAGAGCTTCATCTCCCATATTTTTAAATCCTTTTGATACTGATAAATGACATCCTATATTTAACATTTGGCTCTCCTTTATTTTACGTCTAAATTTTCTATATTAAGTAATTTCTCTTTCACATTAAGTCCACCAGCATATCCAACTAATTTTCCATTAGAACCAATCACTCTATGGCATGGAATGATTATTGGTATATGATTTTTATTATTTGCCATTCCTATCGCTCTACATGCTTTTTCGTTTCCAATAGCAATAGCAATGTCTTTATAGCTTTTAGTTTCTCCATAAGGTATTTTTAAAAGTTCATCCCATACTTTCTTTTGAAATTCTGTTCCTCTAGTCTCTAGCGGCAAATCAAATTTTCTTCTATTTCCTTCAAAATACTCTTTTAATTGCTTAAAACATTCTTTTATTAAATCTGTTTCTTCTATATTATCATTAGTATCTACTTTTGAAAAAAATATATCTGTTATTGATTTATTATTTTCTCTAATTCCTATAATACCTATCTCTGTTTCATAAAAAAATATATTATTCATTCTCTTATAATATAAGACTTTTTAATAATCTTATATCTCCTCTCTATAAAACTTTGTACTACTTATATTATAGATATTATTTTCACTTTATCATAATTTAATATTAAAATTTTTCTATTCTTTTTATTAGTACCCTTTTAATAAAATTTAAAACTTAATATAAAACGTTAAAACTTAAAATACTACCCATAAATTATAATTAAAAATAGCATCCTCTTCTTAATTAAAACAGGCACATCATAACTAAGTTATAACCTGCCTGTTTATTTTAAATATTATTCTTCTATATTAACTTTTATAGATAATTCATCTAATTGAATATCATCTGCAACACCTGGTGCATTTGTCATTGGGCATATTGCATTTTGATTTTTAGGGAATGCTATTACTTCTCTGATATTGTCAGCTCCAGTAAGTAACATTATTAATCTATCAAATCCAAACGCTAATCCAGCATGTGGTGGTACACCGTACTTAAATGCTTCTAATAAGTATCCAAATTTATCATTAGCTTCTTCATCACTAATTCCTATAGCATCAAACATTTTCTTTTGGATGTCGCTGTTAGATATTCTAACACTTCCTCCACCTATTTCATATCCGTTTAATACTATGTCATAAGCTTTAGCTCTTAAACTAGTTTTGTCATCACCAGTTAAACCTTCAATATCTTCATCTAATGGAGATGTGAACGGATGGTGCATTGCTATCATTCTTCCAGTTTCTTCGTCTTTTTCGAATAATGGGAATTCTGTTACCCATAATAAGTTATATTTATTTTTATCCATTAAATCAAGTTTTCTACCAACTTCTAATCTAACTTGTCCTAATGCATCGTAAACTACAGCATTTTTGTCAGCTACAAATAATAATAAGTCTCCAGCTTCTGCCCCCATTTTTTCTAATATAGCTTTAAGTTCTTCTTCAGAGAAGAACTTAGCTATTGGAGATTCTATTCCAGATTCAGTTAATTTTATCCAAGCAAGTCCTTTAGCTTTGTAAGTCTTAGCATGCTCTTCTAATTTTTTCATTCCTTTTTTAGAGAAAGCTTCTGATCCACCTTTTACATTTATACCTCTAACGCTACCTTTTTCATCTGAAGCGGCACCTGCAAATACTCCAAATCCACATTCTTTAACTATATCAGATATATTTACAAATTCTAATCCAAATCTAGTATCAGGTTTGTCAGACCCAAATCTATCCATAGCTTCTTTGTAAGTTATTCTTGGAAGTGGTAACTCTACATCAATATTTAAAGTATCCTTGAATATTTCTTGGAGCATTTTTTCCATTATACCCATTACATCTTCTTCATCAACAAATGACATTTCACAGTCTATTTGAGTAAATTCTGGTTGTCTATCAGCTCTTAAGTCTTCATCCCTGAAACATTTTACTATTTGGAAGTATCTATCCATACCACTTACCATTAATAATTGCTTAAATAATTGTGGTGATTGTGGTAAAGCATAGAATTTACCTGGGTTAACTCTACTTGGTACTAAATAATCCCTAGCTCCTTCTGGAGATGGCTTTATTAAGAAAGGAGTTTCTATTTCTATAAAGTTATTGTCTGTTAAATAGTTTCTTACTATTCTAGCAACTTTACTTCTAAGTATTAAGTTTTGTTGCATAGAAGACTTTCTTAAATCTAAAAATCTATATTTTAATCTTAAATCTTCAGAAACATTGTCATTATCTTTTATATATATTGGTGGAGTTTCTGATTTACTTAAAACTCTAAGTTCAGTTGCTTCTATTTCTATATCTCCTGTTGGCATATTAGGGTTTTTAGATTGTCTTTCTCTAACTATTCCCTTAACAGCAACAACATATTCTGAACCTAATTTTTCAGCTTTGTTAAATGCTTCTTCACTTACATTTGTATCAAATATTATTTGACTTATTCCTCTAACATCTCTTAAATCAACGAATACTAATCCACCTAAGTTTCTTTTCTTTTGTACCCATCCATTTAAAACTACCTCTTCACCCACATTTGCAATTCTTAAATCACCACAATAATGAGTTCTTTTTAATCCTTTTAAGTTCTCCATATTTCCTCCTTCGTCATTTACGCACTAAAAGGTGAAAGAATAAAAAAAATTCTACCACCTTATGTTTATGTCAATTATAATTATAATCTATTTTTTAACTCATTTACTAATTCACTAAGTTTTACAGTAGTTTGCTCTGATGTTTCCATATTTTTAAGAGTAGCTGCATCATTAGCTAACTCATCATCACCTATAACTATTGTATATTTTGCGTTTATTTTATCTGAGTATTTAAATTGAGCTTTTAAGCTTTTTCCTAAGTGATCTATATCAGCACTTATATGATTATCTCTTAATGTTTTTATTAAACTAAAACTCTTAGTCTTAGCTGCATCACCGATTGTTGCTATGTATATATCTGTAGCTTTTGGATTTTTTATTTCTATGTTATTATTCTCTAAAGTTAATAATAGTCTTTCTGCTCCAAGTCCGAATCCTATACCACTTATGCCTTTTGGTCCTCCAAGCTGTTCAACAAGACCATCGTATCTTCCTCCACCACAAACTGTACTTTGTGATCCTATATCATTTGATATTATTTCAAAAGCAGTTTTTTTATAGTAATCAAGACCTCTAACTATAGTTTTATCAACTACAAATTTTATATCCATTTCTTTTAAGTATTCTTGTAATTTAGCAAAGTGTTCCTTACAGTCATCACATATGTGATCTACCATGAAAGGTATATCTTTTATGTTTTCTTTACATGTAGGATTTTTACAGTCTATAACTCTCATTGGATTTTTGTCTTTTCGCTCTAAACAAGTCTCACATAATACATCAGATTTAGCATCAAGATATGCTTTTAAATTTTTATTATATTCTTCTCTACAAACAGGGCATCCTACTGAGTTTATATTTACTGATAAATCTTTAAGTCCTAATTCATTAAAGAATTGTACTGCTAAAGATATTACTTCTGCATCTATTGATGGTTCATCACTTCCTAAGGCTTCTATTCCAAATTGGTGGAATTGTCTTTGTCTACCAGCTTGCGGTCTTTCGTATCTAAAGCATGGAGTTATGTAAAATAATTTTGTTGGTTGCGTATCAGCATATAATTTATTTTCAATGAATGATCTTATTGTACCAGCAGTTCCTTCAGGTTTTAAACTTATTTGTCTATCACCTTTGTCTGTAAAAGTATACATTTCTTTTTGAACTATATCTGTTGTATCTCCAACACTTCTCGTGAAAACCTCTGTATGTTCAAATATAGGAGTTCTCATTTCTTCGTATCCGTATAATGCACAAATTTCTCTAAATTTTTGCTCTACGTAATGCCATTTATAAACTTCCTTTGGTAATATATCTCTTGTTCCTCTTGGCGCTTTACTTAGCATTTTTTTCTACCTCCTCATATTTTCTTTTTATCATCTCGTCAACTCTGTCTATATATTGTTCAACATTTTTGACGTTTTCTACCCTTTCAATTCTATCTTCATCTGGATATACGAATTTAGTTATAGAACCAGCCCCTAATGCATAATTACTTTGTTTTTCCTCCATAATTTGCATATTATAAATACATTCATAACCTTCTTTAGAATAACCTATATTTTCTAAGTTACCTAACATGTGTTTTTGTCTGTACATATAATAAGGGTTTAATCCCATATCTCTTGCATATTCCATAGCTAAATTAATCATTTTTACCATTTCCTCATACTGAGCAAGTTCGTAATCTTCTAGATTTTCCTTTAACTTTGATGTTCTTTTTACTGCTAAGGTATGGACAGTTAGACTTTCTGGAGACAGTTCTTTTATTTTATCTAAAGTATTTCTAACCATATCTAAATTTTCATCTACTAAACCTAATATTATATCCATATTTATATTATCAAAACCTATTTCCCTAGCTAAGTGGAAACAGTCAATAATTTCTTGTACACTATGATTTCTACCTATTTTTTGTAAGGTTTCATCATTCATACTTTGTGGGTTTATACTAATTCTATCAACATTATTCTTCTTTAAAACCTCTAACATTTCTCTATTTATTGTATCAGGTCTTCCTGCCTCTACTGTAAACTCTTTAATCTCACTTAAATCAAATCTTTCAAATAAGCCTTTAATTAGAGTATCCATCTCCTTAGGAGTTAAAGTAGTTGGAGTTCCTCCACCAATATATAATGTTTCAATTGTTTTATTTTGTTCTTTTAATAACCTAGCTACACCTTGGACTTCTTCAAGTAATTTAGCTACATACATAGGCTTTAAGCTACCAAATTGCTTGAGAGAATTAGCTGGGAATGAACAATAATAACATCTCGTAGGGCAGAATGGAACACTCACATATAAAGATACTTTATTTTCATCAATTGGGTAAATAAACTTTCTTTCTCTTTTTGCAATATCAAGAGCTAAGTTAATTTTTTCATTACTTATAAAATAGTCTAACGTTAATTTTTCTTTTATTTGATCATCACTATAATTATCATCAAGTAATGAGTGAACTATTTTAACAGGTCTTATACCTGTAAGTATGCCCCATGGTGGAGTAATGTTAAACTTCTTTTCTAAAATCTTAAACATACTCCTTTTTATAGTTTCCTTTATAACCTTCTTATTCTCCCTTTCACATAGTCCCTCTAAATTTCTATGCTCTACATGTTCTAGAATAACTTGATAATTTTCACAATACACTGTTTTTGAAAAAACATTGTTATTATGAAAAAATATAGTATTCTCCACAACCATCATGCAATCTTTACTGTCAATAAATCTAAATTCAGAAGTAAATAATTTGATTAATTCACTTACTTCGTATTTAAAGTCATGACCTGTTAATACAACACCTATCATTTTCTAGCTCCTTCTGAAATCCTTGAAGTGTTAATTTATCTCATAAAAGGATTTGTCATTTTTTCTATTTTCAAATTAGAATTTGGTCCATGGCCTGGATAAATAGTAATATCATCATCATGTTTTTCTAATTTTTTAAGTGACTTTTCCATCTTTTTATAGTCTCCACCATAAAAATCTGTTCTTCCTATACTTCCTGCAAATAAAGTATCTCCTGTAAGCATATGATTATTAATTTTTATACACATACTTCCTGGAGTATGGCCAGGTGTATGAATAAACTTTAATTTCATATCCCCAACTTTTAATGTGTCATTATCTTTAACATATATGTCAGCATCTAGCTCTACTGTATTTGATGGAAGAGAAGCACTTAAATTTTTCTTCTTATCTAGTAATATTTCTTTTTCTTCTTCGTGGGCTACTATTTTAGCATTTGTTGCGTCTTTCAATGTTAAAACATTTGTTATATGATCTCCATGACCATGAGTTAAAACAATATATTCTATAATTAAGTTCATTTTTTTTACATAATTCATTATGTCAATAAAATTTGCTCCTGGATCTACAACAATACATTTTTTACTATTTTCATCTCCAACTACATAAGTATTTTCACCCATGCGATTTTCAACAATCTTTTCTAATATCATAGTTTACCCCCTACCTAGAATTCTTTTCTTGATTCTAATAATATAGTTACAGGTCCATCGTTAGTTAAATCAACCATCATATGAGCTCCAAATTTTCCTGTTCCTACATTAATTCCTTGATTTTTAACCTTTTCAACAAATTCTTCATACAGTGGATTTGCCACTTCTGGCCTTGCTGCATCGGAAAAACTCGGTCTTCTTCCTCTTCTTGCATCCCCATAAAGTGTAAATTGAGAAACAGCTAAAACTTCTCCCTCAACATCCTTTAATGATAAATTCATTTTTCCTTCTGTATCTTCAAATATTCTTAAATTTGTTACTTTATCCACCATATAATCCACATCTTTTGATGTATCATCATGAGTAACCCCAAGTAAGACCATTAATCCTTGATTTATTTGTCCAATAACTTCTTCATCTACTGTTACTTTAGAAGATGAAACTTTTTGTACAACTGCTCTCATATTTTCCTCCTAATTTCTTACTCTAAAAACATCGTCCACACCAGGTATGGCCTTCAGTTTTTTCATTAAATTTGTTAGTTCAGAAATATCATTTACTTCAATTAATAAATTAATATGAGTTATTCCCTCTTTTGTTTTTCTTGCATTAATCCCATTTATATTCAACTTTTGTATAGCAATCATATGCGTAACATCACTTAACATGCTTTTTCTATCTGTAGCAACTATTTTAATTTCGCCCTCAAATTTAGACTTTTTAGGATTATTCCATTCCACATCTACTAATCTTTTTTGAAAAAGTTCATCATCTAGCTTACAGTTTGGGCAATCAGCTCGGTGTATAGCTACACCTCTTCCCTTAGTTACATACCCAACAATATCATCTCCAGGAAGTGGATTACAACATTTTGCAAATCTAACTAAAATATTGTCTAATCCTTTTACTATAACCCCTGAGCTACTTTTTTTCCTTTTTTCTTTGTATTCCTTGTCAGTTATATTATATTTTGATAAGTCTTCATTTTCTTTTTGTCTATTTTCTTTTTCTTTTTTCTTCTCCTCTTTATGGTAGAAATCTCTTACTTTTGGAACAACTTGACTAGCTACAATGCCACCGTATCCTATAGTAGCAATTAAATCTTCCAAACTTGGTTGGTTAAATTTCTTTGCTATTTGTTCCATAAATTTCTCTACAGAAGAGTCTTTTAAAGGAATACCATATCTCTTGAATTCTTTTTCTAAAATTTCATATCCTCTTTCAATATTCTCTTCTCTTCTTTCCTTCTTAAAGAATTGTCTAATTCTATTTCTTGCATTTGGAGTTTTAACGATTTTTAGCCAGTCTCTACTTGGACCGTTTGAGTTTGTTGATGTTATAACCTCAACAATCTCTCCATTTTGCAATTTATAGTCAATAGGAACTAATCTTCCATTTATTTTTGCACCTACACACTTGTTTCCAACTTTTGAGTGAACTCTGTATGCAAAATCTATTGGTGTAGATTCTGCTGGTAGCTCTATTACGTCACCCTTTGGCGTAAATACATAAACTTGACTATTAAATACATCTTCTTTTAGTGAATCTAGGAATTCTTGTGGGTCTTTTACATCCTTCTCCCACTCCATCATTTGTCTTAGCCATTTTAGCTTTTCTTCCATCTTTTCATCATTACTCATTGTACCTTCTTTATACTTCCAGTGAGCTGCTATACCATATTCTGCAATATTGTGCATTTCATGAGTCCTAATTTGAATTTCTACCGGCTCACCTTCTGGTCCAATTACTGTAGTATGAAGAGACTGATACATATTTGCCTTAGGCATTGCTATATAGTCCTTAAATCTTCCTGGCATTGGTACCCATAAAGTATGAACCATACCAAGAACTGCATAACAATCTTTTATTGTATCTACAACTATTCTTACAGCAGTTAAATCAAAGATTTCTTCAAAAGTCTTGTGCTTATTTTTCATTTTTCTATAAATACTATAAAAATGCTTTGGTCTTCCATATACTTCACAATCTATATTAACTTCACCAAATTTTTCCTGTAATAAATTTACTATTCTGCTTATATATTCTTCTCTTTGGCTTCTTTTCATGGAGACTTTATCTACTAAATCATAGTATCCATCTGGATCTATATATCTTAGAGCTAAATCTTCCAATTCCCATTTAATTTTAGATATACCTAATCTATGAGCTATTCCACCATAAATTTCCAAAGTTTCTTTTGCTTTATATTTAGCTTTTTCTTCTGGCATATATTTTAGAGTTCTCATATTATGTAGTCTATCGGCTAACTTTATAAGAATTACCCTAATATCTTTTGCCATAGCTAAAAACATTTTTCTTAAATTTTCAGCTTGTGTTTCTTCCTTTGACTGATATTTTATTTGACCAAGCTTCGTTACTCCATCAACTAAGTCTGCAACTTCCTTACTAAACATTTCTTTTATATCATCATAAGTATAGTCCGTATCTTCAATTACATCGTGTAAAAGTCCTGCTGATATAGTTTCTATATCAAGTTGCATTTCTACAAGAATATTTGCAACAGCTATTGGATGAATTATATAAGGTTCACCTGATTTTCTTAGTACACCATCATGGGCAGATTTTGCCAAATAGTAAGCTTTTTCTACAAGAGTAGTATCCGTATTAGGAGCATATTGTTTTATTTTATCTAATATCTCCTGTAATTCCTTATCATGCATATAACCACCTATTCTCTAAAGTATAAATTTTATTATATATGAAAATAGTTGGTAAAAAACCAACTATTATTATTGTCTAGTATTTTATAAGAGAATTAACATTATATTTTGCTAATTTTGCTCTTCCATCTAAGTCTTTTAATTCTATTAAAAATTGCATTGAAACTACTTCTCCACCTAACTTTTCTATAAGTTTAGCTGCTGCTTCCATAGTTCCACCTGTAGCTAGTAAGTCATCTACTATGGCAACTTTTTGTCCTGGCTTAATAGCATCTTTATGTATTTCTAATCTATTAGAACCATATTCTAAATCATACTCATAACCTTCAACTTCCCATGGTAACTTTCCTGGTTTTCTAACTGGTATAAAACCAACTTCCATACCATAAGCAACTGGTGTTCCGAGTAAAAATCCTCTTGCCTCTGGTCCTACAATTAAATCTACGTCTTTATCTTTTAAATCTGCTATTATTTCATCTACTGCAAATTTTAGTGCCTTACCATCTTGTAATAATGTTGTTATGTCTTTAAAGCTTATTCCTTCCTTTGGAAAATCTTCAATTACTCTTACTGTTTGTTTTAAATCCATTTAAAACTCCTCCTAATAGCTTTTTACATACTCTTGTTTTAATTCTTTTAGATTATTAAGTATTACACTTTCATCCAAATTAAGCTTTTTATCAGGTTTTTCTAATAAATATATGGCTATAGTATTTTCTTCATAATTAATTTCAAAGTTTAATAAATTTAATTCTCTAAAAACTTTAAGTATTATAAATGTTTTTAAAGGTAGAAGTTTAAATACTCTTTTTAATTCAGTTAAATTTAGCTGTAATTCTTTACTTACAAGCATTTGCTTGTAGATGTTGATAAATTCTTCTCTATTTGGAACTATATTATCCATAATATTTTTTAAATATATTTTATCTTCACTACTATAATACTTAATAACAACCTCATTATTTAAAATGTTCTTATTTAGATACGAATATTCTCCTTTATTATACAAAAAATCATAAAGAATAATACTATTATATCTTTTTAAGTCTATTTTATCAATATTAGGTGAAAATATAAGTTGCACTTTCTTATTTTTTTCATAAATATAATTATAATTTATATCATAGTCTAAATCTGTCAATGAAACATCTGATAAAGCTCTATAGAATCCGTTTAATGTATTTGTTATAATTAAAGTTTCTTCTTTTATATAATCAAAGATATTTATGTCTTTATCTCCATACATATTAATAGATATATTATCTTCATCATTATAAATATGATATAAACTATCACTATCTATAGGACTTATCTTTTCAAATAACTTAAGTGATAAATTATTTGAAATTGCTAACTTAGGATGAGATAATCTTATATCTTTTAATAAAAATTGTATTTTTCTTTCATTATTAAAATTATTTTCGTCTACTTGGAATAATACGTCTATCTTATCTCCTTCTTGGAAATCGTCAGCTAAATAAGCCATATTAAATCCTACACATTCATAAGATTTTTCATTTTCACATATTAGCTTTAGATGTTGCTTGTTTTTGCCCATTTTATAAATGTTATTTAATAATAAGTCTCTCATAATAAATCTTGGAGACGGATTGCTTAAACCAAAAGGTTCTAACTTATGCAGATTGTCTACTAAGTCTAATGTTGCACTTTCTTCTTCAAGTTCATATTCAACTTTTATATTTTCAATTAAATCATCTTTACTCAGATTGTAATCTGCTATTTCATTTATTCTTTTTCTTAATTCTTCTATATTTTCTGCATTCAAGGCCAATCCTGCTGCCTGCTCATGTCCACCAAATTTATTCATCAGATCTTTGCAACTTACTAAAGCATTAAATATACTAAATCCTTTAATAGATCTAGCTGAACCTGTTGCTTCATCACCTTCTATAGTTAGTAGGATTGTAGGCTTATAATATTTTTCTGTTAACTTAGAAGCAACAATTCCTATTATTCCATGTTGCCACCCTTCTTTTGCTACTACAAGCACTTTATCATCTTTGTAGTTTTCACCACTCGATATAACATCTTCTGCTTCTTTATACATCTTACTTTCTATCATTTGTCTCTCAATATTTTTTGCTTCCAATATATTGGCTATTTCTTTTGCTTCATCTTCCAAATCAGTAGTAAATAACTGAACACCTAGATATGAGTAGCCTAATCTTCCCGATGCATTAATTCTAGGGCCTACTGAATAACCTATGTGTGATGATCCTATTTTGCTAGTTTCAATACCACATACTTTAATTAGTTCTCTTAAACCTAAATTTTTGCCCTCTTTCATTAGTTTTAAACCATTTTTTACAATTATTCTATTTTCATCTATTAAAGGTACTATATCACATATTGTTGCTAAGGTTACTACTTCTAAATAGTCAAACATTGATGTTTTAAATTCTTCTTCATCTGTCAATGCTTGAATCATTTTAAATGCTACTCCACATCCACAAAGCATATCAAAAGGATAGTTACAATCTTCTTGCTTTGGATTTACAATTGCGTAAGCATCTGGCACATCACTTTGGCATTCATGGTGATCTGTTATTATAACATCTATACCAAGTTCATTGGCTAATCTTACTTCATTAACTGATGTTATACCACAGTCCACAGTTATTATAAGATCACACCCATCATTATTTATTTTCCTTATTGCATCCTCATTTATCCCATATCCTTCTTCTAATCTGTTTGGAATATAATATTTAACTGGATAATCTATAGATTTGAAATAAATATATAAAATTGATGTGGATGATACTCCATCTACATCGTAATCACCATAGATATAAATTCTTTCTTTATTTTCAATAGCTTTCTTTATCCTTTCAGTTGCTTTTTTCATATCCTTCATTAAGAAGGGATCTCTTAAATATTCTAAAGATGGGTTCATAAAAATTTCTGCATCTTTTTCGTCATTTATACCTCTATTATTTAATATTTGGCTAATTTCCGGGGAAATATTTATTTTCTTGCTTAACTCTGTTTCTTTAACTTTTCCTTTATGTTTTAACGTCCATTTTTTATTATATATCAAAAGTTCTCACCTCATATTTTCTTTGTCCTACATTTAAATATTATAATATTATTAACTTATATGCTATAATATAGTACTAAAAAAATTTTTATTGCATTAAAAAGGAGCAATTTGTAGATTGCTCCTTTTTAAATTTGTATGATTTTTATTTAAATTACAAATTACTTATGTTTTTTACCCATTTCTACATAATGTAGAGCTGATTGTTTCAAGCTTTCTTTTTCTTCCTCAGTTAATTCTCTTGCAATTTTTGCTGGTGAACCTAATAATAAAACTCCTGGTGGGAATTTCTTGCCGGTTACTAAGCTACCTGCTCCCACCATAGTAAGTTCTCCAATCTCTGCATTATCTAAAACTGTTGACCCCATTCCAATTAGACTATAGTCGCCTATTTTACATCCATGAATAACAGCAGCATGTCCAATAGTTACATTTCTTCCTATTATAGTTGGCTCGTCATATCCACAATGTATTATAGTTCCATCTTGTACATTAGAATTTTCTCCCACTATAATTTGGCTATCATCGCCTCTTAAAACTGCTTTATACCAAATACTTGCGTTTTTTTCAATAACAACATCACCAATTATATCTGCAGTTTCTGCCACAAAAGCAGAATTATCAATAGTAGGTTTTGTCCCTTCAAACCCTTTTATCATTTTTATTCTCCTTCCAGCATTAGTTTTGCTTGAATCATTATAGAGCATTCTGTTCTTTTCTTTTGCATTTCGCAACCAAGCTCATATGGCTTTCTTATATCATTATTAAAGTTTATTGCATTGGCATGACATCCACCTGAACAATAAAACTTATTCCAGCATTTTTTACAATCTTCTTTAGAGTAAACATGAGAATCTCTAAACATATTACTTATTTCTTTAGGTATAACTATCTCTTCATCCATTATATTTGCTAATTTAAAATCATCATTTCCAACAAACTGGTGACATGGATATATATCTCCATTTGGTGTTACTGATAAATACTCATTTCCAGCACCACATCCAGTTATTCTTTTTATTACACATGGTCCTTGATTTAAATCTATTACAAAGTGGAAGAAAGTGAAATCATCTCCATTTAATTTTCTTTTTGCATACTCTTTTGCCAACTTTTCATATTCATAAAATACTTTTTCCATATCTTGTTCTCTTAGGGCATAAGGATTGCTTTCATCTCCAACAACTGGCTCAATTGATGTTAATTCAAATCCTTCATCAGCAAAATGAAGTACATCCTCAGAAAAATCTAAGTTATCTCTAGTGAATGTTCCTCTTATATAATAGTATTTATCCTTAGGTCTTTTTTCTACTAACTTTTTAAATTTAGGCATTATAACATCATAACTTCCTTTATCATTAACTGTTGGTCTCATGTTATCATTTACTTCTTTTCTTCCATCTAAACTTAATACTGCATTATGCATATGTTCATTTATATAGTCAATTTTATCATCATCTAATAATATTCCATTAGTAGTTATCGTAAATCTTATGTTTTTATTATTTTCTTTTTCAACTTTTCTACCATAGGTTACTAATTGCTTAACTACTTCAAAGTTCATTAGTGGCTCTCCACCAAAGAAGTCTATTTCTAAATTTCTTCTATTTCCTGAATTAGCTATAAGATAATCAATTGCCTTTTTACCTATTTCAAAACTCATCATTTCTTTTTCTCCACCAAAGTCACCTTGTGAAGCAAAACAGTATTTACATTTTAAATTACAGTCATGTGAAACGTGTAGACATAATGCTTTAACTACTTTTTTTCTATTCACAAAACTTGGGTGAGTTTCATATGTATCTTCAGTAAATAAAAGACCCTCTTCTTTTAACGATTTTATTTCCTCATAAGCTTCTTCTATTTGCTCTCTAGTATAATCTTTATTTAAAGATTCTACTATTTCTTCCATAGATTTTTCTTCAAATAAATCTACAAGATTATACGCAACATCATCTAGTACATGAACACTACCTCCATTCACATCTAAAACAATATTGTATCCATCCATGGAAAATTTATGTATCATACTCATAATATGTCCTCCTAATTTTTAATACTCTTATTATATACCCTAAACAAAATATGTGTAAATTTTTTGTAAAAATAATTTATATGCAAACAAAGTGAGGGTATTATTTGTAATACCCTCACTTTTAAAATAATTTTGTTTAATTATCTTTCACACTCTTGGTTTGCAACTGTACAAGAAGTTTTACAAGCAGATTGACAAGATGTTTGACATTCTCCACATCCACCTTTAGCTGCACTTTCTTTTAATGTAGCATTTGATAAAGTTTTTATATGTTTTTTAGCCATTTTTACTACCTCCTGTTTCTAATTAACTGCTACTAATTATATCATAATTCTGTATAATTTGGAACTTATTTGAAGTTAACACCTAATACTCCGCCTATTCCTCCTGCTACTGAAACAAGTATTGCTTTATAAAGAAGTGTAATATCAAATATGTAATTTTCTTTAGCTAAATAAAACATTGTTATAAGTAATATTATATAAACTACACCAACTATAAAACCATATATAAGTCCCTTTTCTTGTATATGTTTACAAGCATAAAATCCACCAAAAGCTGCAGACACTGTGGTAATAAATGATGTTACTATTGAAACTGAATCTGCCGAAACATTAGTATAAGTTAACAATAGATTGTAAATTAATAATACTATTAACGTGATTATGTAAGCATAGCCTAAACCTTTTAATATATGTATAGTTTTTGCCATAAAAAAACCTCCCCTCGAAATATATATATTCCTTAGGGAGATTTAAAATTACTATTTATTTATCTTCTTCTTTTTTCTCAACAGAAGCTATAGCCCATTTTTTAAATGGCATTTTAGTTCTATTTGGTCCTACTTCTAAAACAACAAATTCATCTTCAACTTTAGCTATTGTTGCTAACATTCCACCTATTGTAGTAACCATTTGTCCTACTTCTAGACTTGATCTTAATTGATCCAATTGTTTTTCTTTTTTTCTTTGAGGTCTTATAAATAAGAAATAGAAAATTGCAAATAACGCAACCATGTAAACAATAGACATTATCATTTGAGTATTCATATGCTTCACTCCTTCATATGTTTATTACTTCTTAAAAACAAAAGTATAATAAACATTATAACTCAATTTTCTTATAATTTATACCCATATTTGGAGAAAAATTCATCTTTAAAATCTAATAATCTATCTTCCATTATTGCTTGTCTTATATCTTCCATTAATTTAAGTAAAAATCTTAAGTTATGTGTAGATATAAGTCTAGCAGCAAGTATTTCATTTGCTTTTACTAAGTGTCTTATATACGCTTTTGTATAGTTTTTACAGCAATAGCAATCGCACTCTGGGTCAAGTGGAGTAAAATCTCTTGCATATTTAGCATTTCTAACTACAACTTTACCCTGGCTAGTCATCGCAGTACCGTTTCTAGCTATACGAGTAGGAAGTACACAGTCAAACATGTCTATTCCTCTTATTACACCTTCTAATAAATCATCTGGTGAACCAACACCCATTAGATATCTCGGTTTGTCTTCTGGCATTAGAGGCACTGTATAGTCAAGTACTTCATACATTAGTGGCTTTGGTTCTCCAACACTAAGACCACCAACTGCATATCCTGGTAAGTCTAGTTCTAAAATTTCCTTAGCTGATTGCTCTCTTAAATCTTTATACATACCGCCTTGAATTATTCCAAATAATGCTTGGTTTTCTGTATTTTTATGAGCTTCTTTGCATCTTCTTAACCATCTAGTAGTTCTTTCTAATGAGTTTTTTACATATTGTCTATCTGCTGGGTAAGGAGCACATTCATCAAATGCCATCATTATGTCTGAACCTAAAGCATTTTGTATTTCCATTGCTTTTTCTGGAGATATAAAATGTTTAGACCCATCTATATGAGATCTAAAGTGAACTCCCTCTTCAGTTATTTTTCTAAGTGGTCCTAAAGAAAACACTTGAAATCCACCACTATCTGTTAATATTGGTCTATCCCAGTTCATAAATTTATGAAGCCCACCTGCTTCTTTTACTAAATCGTGGCCTGGTCTCATATATAAGTGATATGTATTACTTAATATTATTTGAGATCCTATTTCTTTTAATTCTTCTGGTGTCATTGCCTTTACTGTTGCCTGCGTTCCAACTGGCATAAATATTGGTGTCTCTATAACTCCATGGGGAGTGTGTAATCTACCAAGTCTTGCACCACTTTGCTTACAAGTTTTTATAAGTTCATATCTTATTGCACTCATATTTATTCTCCTTACTCTGTCTGATTATAGTCTAAAATATTAAACTACTAATTATTATTTATTTGTTCTGTGTCTAAAATTTCTTTTTCTTTACTATTATTATTCTTCAAATTATATAACCTACTAAGGCTCATTGCTCTTTCTTCTGGGGACATTAAATATTTTCTAATTGCAAATATTGCACCTATAGAAAGTATTCCTAATAGTAAATCTCCCATTCCTGAACTTTTTGGAAGCAAAATAAGCTTTCTAGCTATTGCATATAATAACACTTCCAAAAGCACTCCTGGTGTATGTAAAGATAGCATTACTACCAATTCAACACCTATGACTAACAATAATGCTTCTGCTAAAAAACTATTTAACTGGCTATATTGAACTGGAGTTGAAAAATCTACTATATAAGCTTGATATACGCTTCTTCCTAAATCCATCATCCCCAATAATACAAGAATTAATATCACTATTGCTAAGGCTGTTTCAAAGTTTTTTGAAATATTCAACAACCTTTTGTCATGCTTTTTTATCATACACTCTCCCCTTTTTACACACATTATATTTATTTTATAAACATTGCATCTCCAAAACTAAAGAATCTATAATGATTTTCTACTGCACAGTTATATGCATTTAATACACTTTCTTTTCCAGCAAGTGCACTTACTAACATTATTAGTGTAGACTCTGGTAAGTGGAAGTTTGTAATTAAGTTATCTACAACTTTGAATTTATATCCTGGATAAATAAATATTTTTGTCCATCCTGATGCTGCTTTCATTTTTCCATTTTCATCGGCTACAGATTCTATAGTTCTAGTACTAGTTGTACCCACTGTTATCACTTTATTACCATTTTCTTTTGATCTATTAATTGTATCTGCAGCTTCCTGTGTAACCATATAGTACTCAGAATGCATATCATGTTCTAAAACATCATCTACTTTTACCGGTCTAAAAGTTCCAAGACCAACGTGTAAAGTTACAAAAGCTAAATCTACGCCTTTATTTTTAATTTTTTGTAGTAATTCATCAGTAAAATGTAAACCTGCTGTAGGTGCTGCTGCTGAACCATTGTGCTTAGAATAAACAGTTTGATATCTTTCTCTCTCTTCTAATCTTTCTGTTATATATGGTGGTAATGGCATATTTCCAAGTTCATCTAAAACCTCTTCAAAAATACCTTCATACTCAAATTTTACTATTCTAGCTCCATCATCGCCCATTCCAACAACTTCAGCTATAAGTTTTCCTTCTCCAAATGAGAATCTAGTGCCTATTTTAGCTCTTTTACCTGGTTTGACTAAAGTTTCCCAAGTGTCATCCTCATTTCTTTTTAAAAGTAAAAACTCTATTTTTCCGCCAGTTCCTTCTTTAGAACCAATTAATCTTGCAGGAATAACTCTTGTATCATTTAATACAAGACAATCTCCTGGATTTAAATAATCTATTATGTCTTTAAAAATTTTATGACTTACTTCACCAGTTTCTTTATCTAATACCATTAGTTTAGAGCTAGATCTATCTAAAATAGGTACTTGAGCAATTAATTCTTCTGGTAAATCAAAATAAAAATCGCTTGTTTTCAATGTTAAACCTTCTTTCAATAATATATTGCCTTAAACATACAACTACCATAATAACAAAAAATTTAATTTTTTTCTACTATGAGAATTTATACTTTTATTTGTAATAATATTATTATTCTACTTTTCTGGATAATTTATATTTAAATGTTTATAAGCATTTGGCATAGCTATTCTTCCTCTCGGACTTCTATTAATAAATCCAAGTTGAAGTAAATATGGTTCATAAACATCTTCTATTGTATTTCTGTCTTCTCCAATTGAAGCAGCTAAAGTATCCAAACCTACAGGACCACCTTTAAATTTATTTATTATTGTTAATAATAATTTTTCGTCTACATAGTCTAATCCTAAGCTATCTACGCCAATCATTTCTAGTGCTTGGTCTGCAACTTCCGATGTTATATTTCCATC
Source organism: Terrisporobacter glycolicus ATCC 14880 = DSM 1288 (assembly GCF_036812735.1). NCBI lineage: Bacteria > Bacillati > Bacillota > Clostridia > Peptostreptococcales > Peptostreptococcaceae > Terrisporobacter > Terrisporobacter glycolicus. The sequence goes on from NZ_CP117523.1 coordinate 3,672,601, forward strand.
TGCTCTAACTTGAGCATAATCTCTAACCCTTTTTAGAAGTCTATTTGCTATCCTTGGTGTTCCTCTTGATCGTCTAGCAATCTCCATTGCTCCTCTATGTTCAATTTCTGCACCTAATATATTAGCTGACCTTATTACTATTTGAGTTAATTCATCAACCGTGTAATAATCAAGCTTGCATATAACACCAAATCTATCTCTAAGTGGGTTTGTAAGCATACCTGCTCTCGTTGTTGCTCCAATAAGGGTAAATTTAGGCAAATCAAGTCGTATACTTCTAGCTGATGGACCCTTACCTATTATTATATCTATACAATAATCTTCCATTGCAGGATACAATACTTCTTCCACACTTCTATTTATTCTGTGTATTTCATCTATAAATAGTACATCATTTTCATTTAAGTTTGTTAATATAGCTGCCAAATCCCCTGCTCTTTCTATGGCTGGGCCTGATGTTATTCTTAGATTAACTCCCATTTCACTTGCAATTATACCAGCCAAAGTAGTTTTTCCAAGACCAGGTGGCCCATACAAAAGAACATGGTCTAGTGGTTCATTCCTACTTTTTGCAGCTTCTATAAATATAGATAATTGTTCTTTAGCTTTTTCTTGTCCTAAATAATCAGCTAGTAACTTAGGTCTTAAGTTATTTTCTATATCCACATCATCATTTTGCATACTAGATGTAATTATTCTGTCTTCATCTTCAAATCCGTACAATTAACTTCCCCCTTTCTTTATTATCTTAAAGATTTACTCATTAAGTAACTTAATGATTTTTTAATAATATCCTCTGTATTTAGTCCATCTTTTTTGCATTTTTGTACTGCATCTTTTGATTCTTGTAAAGAATATCCAAGGGCTACTAATGCATCTACTGCTTCATCTTGAGAAACTGCTACTGGCTGATTAGTTAATAAAGTTGCCTCAAATTCCACGTTGTTTTTGTCTATTTTGTCCTTAAGCTCTAAGACTATTCTTTCTGCTGTTTTCTTACCTACTCCTGGAGCTTTTGATAATTTTGCTATATCTTCACTTAGTATGTATGCCCCGATTTGTTTTGGTGAAGCAAAAGATAATATCCCAAGTCCAACCTTAGGTCCTATTTTTGAAATAGATGTTAGCAATTCAAACATCCTCAATTCTTCTTTATCATAAAATCCACAAAGACTCATATCATCTTCTTTTACTATAAGCTTTGTGTAAATTTTACATTCATGTCCTAATTGTACCTTCATTATAGTATTTGCCGAAGCGTTGATTTTATATCCTATACCATTATTCTCAATTACAACATGATCTAAATTAATTTCTTCTATTATTCCCTTTATATAGCTATACATAATTTTCTCCTTATTTCATACCTATATTTTTTAATGTCTTTTCAAGTTTATTTGCATGAGCATGACATATTGCTACAGCTAAAGCATCGGCAACATCATCCGGCTTTGGTATTTCTTTTAAATTTAGCATAGATGTAACCATTTGTTGGACTTGTGATTTTCCTGCTCTTCCATATCCAACTACACCTTGTTTAACTTGTAATGGTGTGTATTCATAAATCGACTTATCATTGTGGGAACACCCTAGTAAGATTACCCCTCTGGCTTGTGCCACTGTAATTGCCGTTTTTACATTTTTATTGAAAAACAATTCCTCTACCCCAACTTCATCTATATCATAATTTTTTATAAGAAGGTCTATACCTTTATAAATTTTCTCTAATCTTTTCGTTGTCTCCATAGTTGATGGAGTTGTTATTGCACCATAATCAATAACTTTAAATTTATTATTTTTATATTCTATTATCCCATAACCTACTATGGCTATTCCCGGATCTATTCCTAATATTATCATGAAACTAAAGACCTCCTATTAAGTTTTATACAAAACTTATGTTCTTTAATATTATACCATAGGATTGCAAAGTTAGAGTAATAGGATACATTATAAAAATCCATCTTCAATCTAAGTAAAATACATTATTAACTTCTAAAAAATAAAATACCCTTCTATAAAATTTTATATAAGGGTATTTAATATTATTATTAAAATGTATTAATTATTAACTTTCGAAATTTTCCAGTCTTGTATACGCCTCATCCTCACTATTTACTAATATTCCTGATGACAATTCATCTTGTACAGATTTTGGAAGAGAATCTACTGATATGTTTGTTTTTTCTAAATCAGTTTTTGTTCCATCTTTATCATATTTATATACATGTACAAATCCATCTTTTTCTTCAATAGCATATTTATTTGCTTTTGAAGGTTCTTTTGCTTGTGAGTTACATAAAATAATTTCATACTGATTCATACTTGCTATTTCTTTATTTGGGTATTTGTCTTTGAAATAAGATGCTATTTCATCTTTACTTTTATTTAATAAGTCCTTTGGTATAGTTCCTATCATTTTTGGACTCTCATATGTTCCACTACTTGTTATTTGACCTTGTACCCAAATTTCACAATCTGAGTTAAGGTTAAAAACTTCTTTAGATTCTGTTTTTGACTGAAGAGCTTGTCTAGTTTGATGAGTATCTTTAACCTGTACACCTATACCTATTCCACATGATAAAACAATTACTCCTAATAATACTAACATTGGTACTTTCCAAGAAAATTCTTTTTTCTTTTCGAACATAAAATAACCTCCTTACTTACGTTATTTTCTATGATATATTTCCTTCATATTTTAGAAAAAAATAGTAACTTTTATTAAAGTATTTTTGTCTCATTTGCCTAGTTTTATACATATTATAAAGTAATATTTTATTTTCAATACATGGAGGTGATTTTATTGAGTGAAAATATTAAAAATTTGGTTGATAGATTAGACTTTATAGAGTTTAAACAAAATATAATTTTTTTAAAACCCCCTCAACATAGTACACAACTTTTCTATGAGCTTACATTAGAAGACTTTTTAAAAATTAGAGATTTTACTAAAGGATATTCTTTAAAAATAGAAAATGAAGAATTTGTTTCTTTAAGTGATTTTGAAAAAAAATTAATTGATATTTGGCAACCGGCAAAGTCTTATCCTTTATCAGCTTCTTTAATTGCTCGAATATTAATGGAAAAAAACTTATATGTTAGATTAATATCTTAAATATTTCACTTAATTTTATAAATATAATTTTTAAAGCCATCTCTTAATTTAAGTCTTGGCTTTTATTTTCATAAATTAAAAAAGTATACAATGTAAATTATTCAAATTTAATTTTTTACCCTCATATTTTTTGTAAATTTAGTCCATACTAATTATTGATTAATTAAAAAGGAGGTTTTTATTATGGCATTAGTAGGTTGTAATGTTAATAATTGCGCATACAATACCAACGGTACTTGTTACGCAAATAAAATATCCGTAAATGGCAAAAAAGCAAGAACTAGTAATAACACTTGCTGTAGTTCTTTTGTAAACGAATCTGGTTATAGTGATTTTAGTAATAGCGCCTTAGACAATACTCAATGTAGTTCTGTAAATTGTACTGTAAAAACATGTGTAAATAATGCAGGTGTGATTTGCGCATTAAGAGATGTGGCTATAACATCTAATGCAGATAGCGCAACTGCTTTATCACAAACATATTGTGGAAGCTTCAGATGTAAGTAATTACAATAATCTTTACATAAAAAAAGATTGGAACCTAAGTTCCAATCTTTTTAATCTTCCAACAAATCTTTGTACAAGTCTTTGTCTTCTCTATTTAAATACACATATCTAGTAACTATTTTTTCTTCATCGTCATATTTATCTAATACTTTTATAGCATGATCATCTGTTGCTACACTAACGATTTCGCTTTCATGTTCATCAAACATATTATTGATAACCTGCCTAAGTTCTCTCATACTTCCATCAAATAATTCTACAGAGTCTATACTTATATACTGATCTTTTATACCACCTTCAAATGTAGTCATTAAAAAATATACTTTTTTGCAGTGATTACAAGATGCTATTATCTTTTCTTCTCTTAATATGTTCGCTCCTGCCATGCCTTCTTCTGGCCTAATTCTAAGCTCCGATTCATTAACTTCTTTAAATAAAACTTTTAACATTTCTTCTTCATGGCCATCACATATTTTCCTTTTTAAATCTGCATGTGTTAAATACTTTGTAACAGTAACCATATTTATTATCTCCTATACTTTTATTCAGAAAAATAAAGGCATTAAGCCTTTATTAATAATTTTATCTACATATACAAGGCATTACTACTTTTCCATAAATACATAATCTGATACTTTTAAATCTCCTTCTCTGTCATCTTTGATAAGCTTTGTTAAAAAATTTTCTGATTTTATTATTGATACAGAGTCATAAGAATTATAGTTTTTCGTTATATTTTCTTTTATTAGAGGATATTTTTCTTCTATTAAGCTTACTTTTCCTACTTCATAGGTATCTTCATTTATATCTGATAAATGTTTTAAATTAAATCTATATGTACTTCCACATTTAGAACAAACAGCTATAATATCACTGTTAATTTCTTTAGTAGATTCCTTTTTATTTTCAATCATATTGGAATGGCAATATAATATTCTATATTTTTTACATTCTGAACATTTACATATCTTCTTATCTAAATCATTATTATAAATATATTTTGGTGTGTATAACATTTGTTTTACCCCTTTCTATTTCTATGATTTTGTTTTTATTCTAAACCTATGTATATGTAGCTTCTTATCGATGTAAAAAATTCACCTTTTCTGAGCGACATATCTTCACTACTACTTCAGATAAATCTGTTACTCAAAATTTAATTTTTATGTCATTTCCTCTTTATACTATTGTATCATCATATTTTATAGTTTCAGGAATATTTTGTAATTTTTTTATTGTTTTTATTCACAAAAAAAGCTAGATATTTTCCATATCTAACTTTTATATTATAAATTTATTACTATTTACTTTTATCATTACCAACTTCCTCTTTTTTAATTTTATTATGACAATATATACATTCTTCCTTTACTTCTTGCCAACATATCTTATGATAAATATTATTACAGTTTTCACATACAGTTAAATCTTCTTCACTCATTATTTTTCCACCGCAAACACAGCATCGATTATTTAGAACTTCTTTCATATAATCCCACCTTTCCTAATTAAATTATAATATTATTATTAAATATATATTAATATTTCTTTTATTTTAAACATAAAAATATATCTAAATATATTTTATCTAAATCACATAACTTATAGTTTTCTTTGGATGCTACTTTTGCTACTTCACTTTTATCTAAGGCTAACTTATCAAATACTTCTAGCTCTACTGATAAACTACTTTTAAGTCCAATTGAGCTATAATTTTTTTCGCCAATATCCAGATAAAACCCCATTATTGGTGCCATAAAACTTATTGTAATTAAAACTATGTTGACCAATTTTATCTAAATCAGATATAAGTTCTGCGTATTCTCCATCCTCTATGCATTCTACATGTTCTATATATTCATTTATATTTATATATTTCTACTTATATCTTTTAATATATCCTTAATAATATCTTCCTTGCCTTCTATATTAATTTTATCATTTTCCGACTCTTTCATTTTTTCTTCTACTATGCATTTTAGAAATACTTTTTCATTATTAAGTTCCTTTATTTTATAAATTGTAATATCTAGTTTTATAATAGTTTTATATACTTTAACTGTTAAATATTATTTTCATCATCTTGTCTCTCTAAATTAGAATTTCTTTTTAAAATAATCAATCCCTCACTTTCATAAAAATTAATAGTATCTTCTGACTAACTCCACATCCCTAATTTCCATATTCTCCCTCCTTAAACGTTTTGTTGGATACATTTGTAAAAATATATTTTTTCTATTAAAATATCAGCTATTTTATAAACTTCAATTACATAAATAAAAATACCTCCAATTAATCAATATAGATTTCTCTATAAATCATAATTAGAGGTATTTGTATTAACACTCTAAAAGTTTTTCATTAAAATATTATGCTTGTTCCCAGTTATGGAATACATTTTGTACATCGTCATCATCTTCAAGTAAGTCTATTAATTTTTCCATAGATTTAACTTGACCTTCTTCTGATAATACAGTTGTAGTTTGAGGCACTAATTTTACATCAGCAGATACGAATTCATATCCTTTTTCTACTAGTGCATCTTTAACCATATTGAAGTCTTCTGGAGTTGTTACAACTTCGAATCCGTCTTCTTCTGTTATTATATCATCTGCCCCAGCTTCTAAAGCATCATCCATAAGTTGATCTTCAGACACACCTTCAGCAGCTATTAATATTTGTCCTTTTCTATCGAACATAAATCCAACACAACCAGTAGTTCCTAAGTTACCACCATTTTTATCAAAGTAGTATCTCATATTACCAGCAGTTCTGTTTTTATTATCTGTTAATGTTTCAACTATAACAGCTACTCCACCTGGTCCATATCCTTCGTAAGTGTTTTTGAAGTAGTCTTCACCTGCACCAGCTCCAGCACCTTTTGCTATAGCTCTACTTATATTATCATTTGGCATATTATCAGCTTTAGCTTTATCTATAGCTGTTTTTAAAGCTGCATTGTATTCTGGATCTCCTCCACCTTCTTTAGCTGCAACAGCTATAGCTCTTGCATGCTTAGTGAATATTGCTCCTCTTTTTGCATCTTGTTTACCTTTTCTATTGATAATGTTACCTATACGACCCATAGTTCCACTCCTTATTTCTTATGTGTTTGCCACATTAAAATTAAATCTTATTAACACCGTAAATTTTAACATAAAAAATCAAATTAGTAAATGTGTGTAATTATTATTGAGATTTTTATATTAAATTTAATCAAATATTGGTGGCTTAGGAGCGACTTGTCTCTTATGCTCACTTATTCTATGAAGTCTATCTATTATTTCTAGGTCCTTCTGAGGAACCTCATCCCTTTTTCCTTCAACTACCTTGTCTATCATATTATAAGTTGTCCCCATTTCATTTTCATCAGTTTGGCCTTCCCATAAACCTGCTGATGGAGCTTTGTTTATTACATCTTCGTGTATTCCAAGCTCTTTTGCCCATTCATAAACTTCAGCTTTTGTTAAGTTTGCAAGAGGTACTAAATCTACTCCACCATCTCCGTATTTAGTAAAGTAACCAGTATGAACCTCTGCTGCATTATCTGTTCCCACAACTAAATATCCTAAATCATTTGCAACAGTGTATAATGTGCACATTCTAACTCTAGCTCTTAAGTTTGAATCTGCTGTTCTTTCTCCATCTGGATTAAATAAGTTTTTTTCTTTTAATGCATTTAAGGCCACGTTTCTAATTGTCATTTGTGGTTCTGTTAAATCAATATCTATATAATCAATTCCACATCCGTTAATTACTTTAAGTGCATCTTCTCTATCTTTTGGATTGCTATTTATGCTCATTATAACACCTATAGAGTTATCCGGACATGCTCTTTTTATAAGGTTTGCAACCACTGCTGAATCTATTCCTCCTGAAACTCCAACTACTAATCCTTTGCAGTTAGCTTCCTTTACCTTTTCTCTTAGCCATTCAACAGTTTTTTTAATTTTTTCACTTCTGTTCATAATTTTGCCCCTTTCACTAAACATTTTTAAGTCTATTATAGCATACATCCTTATTATGTTTTGTATACATTATATTAAATAATCTTTTAACAGAATTTCATTATTTATTAAATAAAATTCCTGTTTTGGTTAAAACTAATTCAAGGTAGGTGAATTTTTATGAAAAAACAATCCACTCCTTTTAATATTAAAAATTCTGTAATAGGTTTATTTACTGGATTTATCAATGGTGTTTTTGGTTCTGGTGGTGGAACCTTATTAGTTCCCATACTAAATAATATTTTAAAGGTAGAAGAACATAAATCCCACTCTACTGCTCTTGCAGTAATCATATTTTTATCTACAACTAGTTCAGTTATATACATATCAAAAGGTACCTTCGATATAAATTTAACTGTACAAGCAGCTATAGGTAGTATAATTGGTGGGATTATTGGTGCAAAACTTTTAAATAAATTAAATGGGAAATTTTTAAGAATTGGATTTGGAGTAGTAATGATAATTGCAGCATGTAGGATGGTGTTTTAATGCTTGTTGGTATAATTGGATTTTTCGCTGGAATTATTGGTGGAATGGGAATGGGCGGTGGAACCATACTAATTCCTGCCTTGGTCTTATTTTCAAATATAGACCCTAAGTTAGCACAAAGTATAAACTTAATTTCTTCCATACCAATGACTATTGCAGCATTAATTATCCATATAAAAAATAAAAATGTAGAATATGAGTTAGTACTTCCCATAGCCATATTCGGTATGGCAGCTGCCATAGGTGGCTCTTTATTAGCCGAATATCTAAACTCAGAAATACTACGAAAAGCATTTGGAGTATTTTTATTTTTCATAGGACTATATGAAATAAAAAAAGGTATTTATGATAACAATAATAAATAAAAAGGTACTATATCTTTTACAAGATTTAGTACCTAGAATTTTATTTTAAGTTTTCTTCTAGTTGAGATACCATAGAAAAATCTTTTATTGCTTCATCATAATTTCCCATATTACAATATGCATCTCCTCTATTTTGATATGCTTTTAAATCATCCGGGTCTATTTCAATGGATTTTGTAAAATCTGCTATAGCATTATCATATTGTCTCAGTTCGTAATATGCTAAACCTCTGTAGTAATAGGATATGGAACTTTGGAGCAAACTTAATGAAGAAGTGAAGTCATCTATAGCTTCTTCATATTCTTCCAGCTCTAAATTTATCATACCTCTTACATCATATATCCTAAACTCTTCAGAATTATACGTTAAGGCAGTAGTTAGATCTTTTTTCGCCCCTTCCAAGTCCCTTATTAATGATTTCGAAGTACCTCTATTATAATAAATATTTTCATCTTTATAGTCTAATTCAATAGCTTTTGTAAAATCTTTTATCGCTTCTTCATGTCTATCTAAATTATCTAAAGCAATGGCTCTTTTATAATAAGCCTTTGCATTATTATCATTTAAATATAACACTTCGTTAAGATCTTTTATAGCTTCTTTATAATTATCTATTTTCAAATTCACTAAAGCTCTACCATAGTAGGCTTGCTCATATCCACTATTCATTTCTAAAGCCGTATTAAAATATTCTAGAGCTTCATAATACTCTTCTAATAAATAGTACGAAAAACCTGCATAATAATATACATCTGCAAAGTCTTGATTAATATCAATAGCTTTTTTATAGTCTTTTAGTGCTTCTTCATGTTTTTCTAAAAGTGAATAAGCAATTCCTCGATTATAATATAGTCTATCATCAAATTTTTCTAACTCTATGGCTTTTGTAAAATCTGATATAGCATCATCATATCTAGTTATCCTGCTATAGTTTCTTCCTCTGTTATAATATGCACTAATATCATTTTTATCTAAGTGTAAAGCTTTTGTATAACAGTCTATGGCCTTTATATATTTTTTTAATTTAGAATAACAAACACCCATATTATAATGAACTACTTCATAATCTTCGTCAATCTCTATAGCCTTTTTATAATTTTGTAAGGCTTCATAATAATAGCCTTGCCTAGATAAACAAACTCCTTTACATCTATATGCTTCCTTATACTTTTTATCGAGCTGAATAGTTTTATCAAAATCTTTTATTGCTTCTTCATACCTTTCAAACTCTATATACAAGTTTCCCCTAAAATAATATCCTACAGGTTCACCTTTATATGCTTCAATGATTTTATTGGCATAGTAGATTTTTTCATTAATCTCACTTTCTATATTTATATGATTTAAAATATCTTGAATAAGTAATTTTTTCTCTAAGTGACTTACTTTTGCATTTAATTCTTTTATCTTATTTTCTTTACTTTTCTCAGTAGAATGCTTATTACATCTTCTTCTATTAATTCTTGTGACTATCATTATGATAAAATACATTAATAAATTACATAAAATAATTAATACTATATTTTTTAACATAGCTACCCCCAGTAATGTATTTTTTCATTTTAAATTAGCTTATTTCCTTTTTTATAAACTAATTTATAATATTAATTCACCATCCTTTTCTGATAAATAGTATTCATCTCCTAAACTTACGTCTGCTGTTGCGCTTGTTATATCAATCATTCTCTCCCTTAATGATTCTACATCTTCAACTTTTGAATATACTATTATTTCCACATCTTCTGAATATATAGTATCCTTAACTGTAAAGCCAAGATTCATTATTTCATTTTGTATTTTACCAAGTTGTGTGTATTCAATTTTAATCTTTACTTCAGTATATTTAACTTTTTCAATTACAATTCCTGCTTCTATACCTATTTTTGCACCTTTAGTATAAGCACGAACTAATCCCCCTGCACCTAATTTTATACCCCCAAAATATCTTGTTACAACAACTACCACATCTCTCAAATCTTCCTTTTTTATTACTTCTAGAGTAGGGATACCAGCTGTTCCTTGAGGTTCGCCGTCATCACTATATCTTTGTATGTTCATATTTTCCCCAACAGTATAAGCCCATACGTTATGAGTTGCATCCTTGTGTTTTTTCTTTATTTCATTAACAAACTCTATAGCTTCCTCTTCTGTATTTATGGGTTTTGCATATCCTATAAATGTTGATTTTTCAACTATATATTCATCTGATCCAAACTTATGTAATGTTTTATAACTACTCATCAATTCCTCCTGTATTATAAAAAAGAAAGGGATTTACCCTTTCTTGAATTTGCTTATTTAATTATATTATATTTTACTTTGCAATTTCTGTATTACTTTTCTTTTCTTCTTTGTATTTTTTATATGAAACATCAACTAACGCTTTTTCTTTGTTATGAGATAACATATCCATGGCATCTTTGATTTTGAAGAAACCACCATCTAAAAAATCTTCTCTTATTATGTATTCTGGGTTTTCAGCTTCCATTACATACCAAACTATGGCATTACAAACTTGTTGTTTTCTACTTCTTGAGTAAAATTCATACATAGTATCTCCTGCTACTACTAATGGACAAGCATCTACTCCTGTCTCGTTCTTTACTCTACTTACAGCACTATCTGCTGCCAACTGACCTTCAATAACTTTTCCTTTTGGCAATGTCCATTCATGTCTATCATTTTTTAATAAAAGTACTTTATTTGCGTAAAAAACAACTCCACCTGCACAACGTCTTACTATCATTTTAAAACCCCTCCTATTAACCTTTGAATTATTTTTCATTACATTTTGTTAAATTGCGGAGATAAATCTCTGATAACAATTAATTATTAAGTTGTCTGTTGCTGATACTGCTAAAAACTTTCTTCCTCAAGAGCTTTAATTGCTTCTTCATAAGCTCTTAATACATATTCTTTTTCATAATTACTTTTCAATAATAGTTTTCTTAAAATTTGTAAACTATTATTGTTGCCAACTACAGATAAAGCTTTTGCACAATACTGTCTAGTCTGTGGATTAGAATCGTATAATCCCTTTTCTAAGCATGATCTACTTTTAGGCGACTGGATTTTTCTAATAGCTGAGTATGTAATTCTTCTAACATCTGAATGTCTATGCATTGTTAGAGAGTGTAATAAATCTAAATATTTTTCCTCTTTTAATTCCCCAGTAGTCCATATTAAAATTATTAGATCTTCAGCATTTTTTTCTAGCCTGATCCTTTTATAAAGCTCTCTTTTGAACTTTAATATCCTGTCTTCATCTAAACCTAATTCGTCAATAAAATCAAGTCTCTCAGATTTTTCTAGCTCCAAATACTTATCTAATATGTCTTTAGAGCTTTCAATTTTATTCTTAGACATTGACTTTATCTCTAGTTTTGCCTTAATTAGTTGATCCTTTACTTCAATTGTAGATATGTTTCTAATTTTACTTATTTGTGGTACTGTCTTGGACTCCTTATAAAGAAGATAGGTAATGAAGTGATCTTCAAGTTGGTCAAAATTACTCCAATTTATATCCATTTTATTACCCAAAATTATTTTATATAGTCCTTATATATATTATAATCTTCTTCATCTAAATTTACATCAACAGAAATACCATTTTCTTCATAATTAAAATCATTAACATTGTATTTGTCTTTTAATTTGCTAAATATATCTCCTCTTTCATAAGGAAGTAAAAGGCTTACTTCATGAGTATCTTCCATTAAGGCTTCTTCAATTAGTTTTAATAACTTATCCATATTTATTCCTTTTTTTGCAGAAATATATACTTTATCTTTTTGATTTTTTGGATAAATATCAAGTTCTAGCTTATCAACTTTGTTATATACTATAATTGTTTTCTTCTCGCCAACTTCTAAATCTTTTAAAACAGATTCTGTTGTTTGCTTTTGAAGTTCATAACTACTATTAGTTGCATCGATAACATGAAGTATTAAATCTGCATATTGAACCTCTTCAAGCGTAGCTTTGAAAGCATTTACCAAGTCATGTGGAAGTTTGCTTACAAATCCAACTGTATCTACAACTAAAAAATCTCTTTTATTAGGTAAAGTTGCTTTTCTTAAAGTTACATCTAGTGTAGCAAACAGCATATTTTTTACAAATACTTCTTTTTCCTCTTCATAATCTTTGTGTGTTTTTATTAATTCGTTTAATAAAGTTGATTTTCCTGCATTTGTATATCCAACTAATGCAACTATTGGCATATTTGATTTCATTCTTTGAACTCTTTGAGTTTCTCTGTTTTTTGATACTTCTTTTAATTCTCTTCTTATATCTGCTATTTTATTTAGTATAATCCTTTTGTCTATTTCTAATTTTTGTTCTCCTGGTCCTCTTGTTCCAATCCCTGCACCAGTTCTACTCATTTCTCCACCCATACCATACAGTCTTGGCATTCTATATCTAAGCTGGGCAAGTTCAACTTGTAGCTTCCCTTCTTTACTTAGGGCTCTTTGAGCAAATATATCTAATATAAGTGTAGTCCTATCTATAACTTTTCTGCCTATAGCTTCTTCTAAGTTTCTTATATGAGCTCCCGATAATTCGTCGTTGAAAATTACCATAGTAGCATCCGTAGCTTCACAGTATGCTCTAAGTTCTTCTACCTTACCTTTTCCAACATAGTACGCTGCATCAATAGATGGTCTATTTTGAATTAAGCTTCCAACAACCTCTGCTCCAGCAGCCTTAGTTAATTCTTTTAACTCTTCCATTGATTCGTTTATATCTATGTCATCTATTCTTTTCACATTTGTTGTTATATTAAGTCCTATAAGTAAGGCTCTTTCTTGTTGTTTTTCCATTTTTACACCTCTTTATCTTAATGTATGTATATGTTTAAAATCATTTTCTTTGCTATATTTTTTGTAATTAAATAAATAATAATTTTTTATAATTATACCATTAAAGTTAATATTTAGTATAATTAAATTATTAATAATAGGAGGTTTTATCTTATGAGTGAAAATTATAAATTCTTTAATCATAAAGAATGTGAATACTTTCCTTGTCATAAAACAAATGACCCTGACAATTTTAATTGTCTATTTTGTTATTGTCCCCTTTATGCTCTAAAAGATAAGTGTGGAGGCAATTTCAGATACACTGATAGCGGTATTAAAGATTGTTCTAAATGTACTCTTCCTCATAGAAGAGATAATTATGATTATATTATTGGAAAATTTCAAGATATTATTAATATAACTAGAAAAGATGATTAACAAAAAAGGAGATATCACTATCTCCTTTTTTGTTTTTAAATAATTTACTTATTTTTTGATTTTTTTATTGCATTAAATATATTGTTATAAAATTGATTGTTATATTTAGACGATATATGTAGTCCATCTCCGTTATGATTTATTAAATAGCCACTATTGTCCACAAATTCTGATGTTGCATCTATGAATTTAGTATTTGAAACTGTTTTACAGTGAGATTTTATAACGCTATTTTAGCTAATAAACCATGCGTACCAATAAAATCCATCATTAAAATATATTAATTTATATAATAAAAACGAACTCAATATGATATGAGCTCGCTTTTATTTATATCTTTTATTTAATATTCTATAAGATATTTGTAGCAAAATACTTATCATAAGTATTATTGCTAAAATAAATACTCCTATATGAAAAAACACATCTTGTGGCAACATATTAATTACTGGGTCTATGCTCGGATCAAAAATCCAATAATCATTTGAAAATACTGCCTCATGAAATTTTATAAAGAAATAATTAAAATTAATCATAAGCGGAATAGCTGTAATTATGGGTAGTAATATGGTCATTATAGATGCAGTATTTAAAAATTTTATATTTTTATTTTTAATACTTAAAATAATGCCCAAAACAGAAATTAGGCCACTTATATAAAACACATTTTTAACTATCTGAAAGATATTCCTTACTTCTTCAAAATGAATTTTTCCTTCTTTAGAATATTTGATTGTAGGCAAATGAAATTCTTCCACATTTTTATTTAGATTATAATCAATTAAATAATCATAGTTTTGCTTAATCTCTTCTTCAGTAAATCCACTCATTTCACTTATGTTTAATTTTTTCACATCATAATAATATAAACTCTTGCACCTTAAACCTAATATAACTGAACCACTAATTATAAAAATAGCCAGTGAAAATGAAATTAAGATATTTAATAATCTTTTCATTTATACTCCCCTTGAAATAAATTTTGTATTTCCCTTTATATTTTTTAAGCAACGATATATAAATATACCATTGCTCATATTTTTAAAATTAAATTTATACTATTTTAGTTGTGAAATCTTCTATATTCCACACATCATCTACTATATCACTGTAGAATTCAGGTTCATGACAAACTAATAAAACAGTTCCTTTGAACTCTTTTATTGCTTTCTTTAGTTCATCCTTAGCTTCTACGTCTAAGTGGTTAGTAGGTTCGTCAAGTACTAAGAAGTTTATATCTTTAAGCATTAACTTACAAAGTCTAACCTTAGCCGCTTCTCCCCCGCTAAGAACTCTAACTTGAGAAGTTATGTGCTCATTTGAAAGACCGCACTTAGCTAGTGCTTGTCTTACTTCATAGTTTGTTAATACTGGATATTCATTCCATACATCATCTAAAGCAGTATTGTAGTTGTCCTTTGAAGACTCTTGCTCGAAATATCCTACTTCTAAATAATCACCTAACTGTACTGAACCATCAAATGCTTTTTGCATTCCAAGTAAAGTTCTAAGTAATGTAGATTTACCTATACCATTCATCCCTTTAAGAGCTATTTTTTGCCCTCTTTCTAATTGGAAGTTTAATGGTTTAGTTAAAGGATCATTATAACCTAATACTAAGTTGTCTGTTTGGAATATAAATCTAGAAGCTGCTCTAGCATTTCTAAAGTTAAATGTTGGTTTTATTTTCTCTTTTGGTCTTTCTAAAACTTCCATTTTATCTAGAACTTTCTGTCTTGAGTTAGCCATCCCACGAGTAGCAACTCTTGCTTTATTTCTTTGAACGAAATCTTCAAGCTTTCTTCTTTCTTCAACTTGTCTTTCATAAGCACTTTCTTCTTGTTTTTTCTTAATTTCATTAAGTCTTACAAACTCATCGTAGTTACCTTTGTATCTAGTAAGCTCACCATTTTCTATATGATAAATTACGTTACAAGTATCATTTATAAATGGAACATCATGTGATACCAAAATAAAACTGTTTTCGTATTCTTGAAGATATCTAGTAAGCCATACTATATGTTCCTCATCTAAGTGGTTAGTAGGCTCATCAAGTATAAGTATTGTTGGACTTTCTAAAAGTAATTTAGTTAAAAGTACTTTTGTTCTTTGTCCTCCACTTAAATCATCAACATCTCTATCTAGTCCCACTTCTCCAAGACCTAATCCGTTAGCTACTTCTTGGATTTTTGCATCTATTGTATAGAATCCACTATTTTCTAATATTGTTTGGATTTCAGCAGTTTCCTCAAGAAGTTTAGTCATCTCCTCGTCACTTGCTTCACCCATTTTGTCATACATAGCAAGCATTTCTTGCTCTAATTCAAACATGTGCTTAAAGGCACCTCTAAGAATATCTTTTATTGTATTTCCTTTTTCAAGAACTGAATGCTGATCTAAGTAACCAACAGTTGCTCTTGAAGACCATTTTATATTTCCTGCATCTGGCATAAGTTTTTTTGTTATTATATTTAAAAAACTAGATTTACCTTCTCCATTTGCACCAACAAGTGCTATATGTTCACCTTTTTTAAGTCTAAAAGATACATTTTCTAGTATAACTCTAGCCCCGAATCCATGACTGACATTTTCTACTACAAGCATTTTCACACCTCTTCATAAATTTTTTGTCTATAATATCTATACTATTATATTTCATTTTAATAAAAATGTATATTTATTATTTTTACCTTTTTCAATAAGTACACTATGTTTATATAAATAAAAAGAGTTACCTTAATTTTTTAAGTTAACCCTTTTTATTTATTAATTATATTTATTTACTTTTTCTTTTTTTCTTATCATATCTAAATCATCATAGAACATTAGCATACATCCAGCTGTACTTCTTTGGGCAAGATTTAATGCATTAAAAGCTACTAGATAAAACTTAGTTTTATCTTCATGTACATTTTTGTACATATAGTCAAAGTTCAAAGCACTTCTAGAGTTAGACTCTACATATTCGCTTATATTATTATAAACTAAAGGACCTTCCTTAGTTTTAAAACGTTTTACTTTTCTATAATTTAATTTTACGTAATTCTCAAATTGTTTATGACTATCTAGTAGTTTTCTTTTAGCATGTTGAGGTATGGTTACATCTTGAATTACATGGCACATAGCTCCAAAATAAGCCATTCCGTTTTCATAATCATCTTTATTAATAAAGTGTAATGCATTTTTGTAATAAGTATTTGCCAATGTCATGGCATTTGTAGTATGTCCATACATTCCTCTTTTGTCTTCTGGATTATAAAAATGGAAATATGACTTAAAATCTTGATCCGCCCATACTAATCCTTTATTTATATATGACTCAAAATTATTATAAAATTGAAACTGTTTTTCATAACCTTCTTCTCTTAGTACATCTATTGCACTTTTTTGAATAAATAAATGTACTTCGCAGTTTGTATCTATTATTTTCTTTTTAATAGGATTCACTACTCTAAAAGTTTGAGATATTATCCTACCACAAGCCTTTTCTAAACGATTTTTCATTTATATCACCACTTTAATTAGTCTGAAAATACTCTTCTACTCCGTCAGCAATACTTTGCATCATTTTTCTTTGATAATCTTTATTAGACATCATTTCATCTTCATTATAATTACTCATAAACCCCATTTCTACTAATACTACTGGTACCTTGGACCAATTGAAACCCGTTAAATCATCTCTCTCAAAGATTCCATTAACTTTGAATCCTCCATCGTCCATTTTATTTTTTATTAAATTTGCACATTCGTAGCTAGCCTCGAAGATTGATGATGTATATTTGCCTTTCTGTGATGGAATTAAAATAGATGCACCTGTTATTGATGTATCGTCAGAACCATCAGCGTGGATTCTAATCACCATATTTGCATTATGATCGTTAGCAAATGTAGCTCTCTCTCGATTACTTATATTTACATTGTGACTTTCTCTGGTCATAATAATGTCAAAACCTTTACTTATTAATATATGTTTTAAAACTTCAGATGCCTCTAAATTCAAAATATATTCTGGTTTTTTTGTACTTATCCCAACTGTACCAGAAGAAACCCTAGCTTTTTGGTATGATGAGCCTGGACCAACAGGTTCACTTTTCCAATCACCCTTAGCTTGGTGACCTGGGTCTATACAAATTAAATATTTCTCAACTTTTTCTTTTTTCTTTGCATTTTTAGTTGAGTCTTTATCTTTGTCATCTATTTTTAGTCCTGTAATTATAGATGCACTATTTTTATATAAGTTTTTCATTGGGTCTGACTTTCCTATAAAAATTATTCCTAAAACCATGATCATAATGAGAAATACTTTATAAACTTTCATAAGCCTTCCTTTCTTTTTCTATAATATTTAATATAAGTTATTATTTCCACTTTCCATTGGCTTATTTATCTTCATAGTTTTTTATTTTCTATTTTTAACATATATATTTATATATCTAGATTGGAGGTGATTATAAGTCTCTATTTAGAGATTAAATAAATGAGTGAGTCTAAAAGTAAGTCAAATAAAAAAAGAAAACCTAAAAAAAGAAGTAGCTGTAAAAAAGAAAATACTAATAACTTAAATAATAAAAACTCTTCTAATAATGATCCAAATAGTCAGACTAATAACAAACAAAATACAAACTCTAAACTTTGTTGTTTTAGCTCTGTAGATTATATTGTCCTAGCCTCAACTCTTGCCATTGCTTTGGGAGAAGAATTGTCTTCAACAGATTTAGGAATATTATCTACTTTTTTTGCTGTTTTATCTGATGAATTAGCTTTAATACAAAGCGTAAACAATTGTAATAGCAATACTAATAACCCAATCTTTGTTCCTCCTGTTGCTGATGTTGCAGTAACTTCGTCACAGAATAAGAATAATAATAAAAAAAATATCAAAAAAAAGAAATAAAAACATATTTTACAATAAATTACATGTTTTTATTTCTTTTATTTTTTTGTCCTTTAAATTTAGCCATTTTAAATTATCCTTTGTTTTTTTATGAAATCTTCGCCCTTCTTGAAACTCATTTCCAAGGATTAAAACTTTTATAATGCGTAACATAATATTAAAGCACCAACATGAACACATGACAGAAAGAAGGTGTTTTATATTTTAAATAAAAATTTAAAAGATGAAGTTGCTTTAAAAAAGATAAAAAATAAAATTAATGGTTTAGTTTTAATATTTTTTTATGTTTTTCTATATTTTTTCTCAAATAATTTTATTTATTCACAATCCTTAGAAAAAAGCGATTGTGAGTACTTAATACCAATGGGAAATATATTGCAAATTGATGCTCAATTAAAAAATATCATTGTCAGAAATGAAGTTAATGGGTGTTCTTTAAAAATGGGTGATTCTATTCTAAAGGTAGAGAATAATGATATTACTTCTTACGAAGATTTTAATTACGTTATGTCTTCCTTAAGCAAAACTGATGATATATCAGTTTTAATAAGAAGAGAAAATTCAGTTTTTTGTTTAAAATGTGATAAAAATGCCTTAGAAAAAATCAATTTTAATAACTTAATATCAGGTTTTGCTACTTTGACTTATATAAATCCTGAAACAAAGGAATTTGGTGCTGTAGCCCACTCTATTAACATTGGAACTACTAAAAAAATTCCTATTAAAAAGGGTTGTATTTCTTTTACAGATAATTTAAATATAAAAAAATCTTATAAAGGTAATGTTGGTTGTATAAATGCTACAAAAAATAATCTAGTTGGTGAATTTGACGATAATACTACTTTTGGTATTAAAGGTTCCGTTGATAATATTAATTTATCTAACTGCAAAAAATATAAAGTTGCTGAAGTAGATGAAGTTAAATTAGGTAAAGCACAAATTATCTTACAAAATAAAAATAACACTTGTAAGAAATACAATATTGAAATAGTTAATATTGAAAAGCAAAGAAAACCTGATTCTAAAGGAATTAAGATTAAAATTACTGATCCTCAGCTTTTAAATGAAACTGGTGGTATTGTACAAGGAATGAGTGGAACTCCAATAGTACAAGGTAATAAAATTGTTGGTGCTGTATCACATGCTTTAGAAAACAATCCTACTGTAGGATATGGTGTTTATATTAAATGGATGTTAGAAGAATCTAATTAAAAGAACTGCTTAAAAGCAGTTCTTTTTTTTATTTTTTTATATGTTTTTAAATATCTAAGAAATAGTTAATACTAACAATATAAACTAAAATATAAATAAATATTTTTTAATTATTTTGTGAAAATATAAATATTAACATAATTTAATGTTATACTTAAAATCGAATATTTTTACTAATTATTGTATAAAATTAATAATTTTACTTTATTATTTGTATATTATAAATGTATAATTATATTGTATCTTTTACTTAAACTGAAATCAGCATAAAGGATATTTTGTAAAAATCCTTAAATATGTTATAATTATTCATTAAAATAAGGAGGTTAATCTTATGGGAAGAGATAATCGTGATGATAAGAATAAAATCAAGAGAAGAAAAGTAAGCTCTTCAGATAAAAGAAATACATCTCAAGCCTCGAGTAAATCGAGCAAATCGAGCAATTCCAGTAGAACTAGTAGTAAAAGAAAAACTTCTAGTAAAAAAAGATCTGGAAGATTTAAAGGTGTTAAAACAGTTGCTCTAGTATTTCTAGTACTTTTAGTAGTAGGTGTGGCTGCCACATCTGGTATCGTGTTTGCTTCACTTAGAAACACAGACACTATTAACAAAGCTTACTTAGATAAAAAAACATACCAAACAACAGAAATTTTATATGCTGATGGTAATTTACTAGCAAAAGCACAAACTTCTGACAAAAAGGAACCTGTGTCTGATATAAAGAAGATAAGTAAGGATTTACAACATGCTTTAATAGCTGCAGAAGATGAGCGTTTTTATGAACATAATGGTGTGGACATGAAAGGTTTAGCACGTTCTGTAATAAATACTCTTATGGGTAATAAACAAGGTGGTTCCACAATACCAATGCAGGTTTCAAAGATGTTAATTACATCTCAAGAACAAAGTATAACTCGTAAAATAAAAGATATTTACTATGCTTTTGAGATGAGTAAGACAATGTCAAAAGACGATGTATTACTTGCTTACTTAAATAACTTTTATGCTGGTAATGGTTTATATGGTGCTGAGGCTGCAGCTCAAGGTTACTTTAGTAAATCAGCAGAAAAATTAACTGCAGGTGAAGCTGCTTTATTAATGGCTTCTACTAATAATCCAAGTAAGTATTCACCATATATAAAAGAAAAGTTAGATGGATCTGAAACTAAAGAAGATGTAGAAAATAAATTATTATTCTATACTAATACAACAGAGGATACTTGGGATGAACCAAGCGAAGTAGAATTACAAATGATAGATAAAATAAACTCTTGGGGCTTAATATCACCTGAAACATATAATCAGTTGAGAAATAAAACTATTGTTGTTAGAAAAGCCGTGCCTAGAGAAGCTGCTAAAGAAAAGCAAAAAGCTATTTTATCAAAAATGTTAAGATTAGGATATATTACACAAGCTCAATATGACAAAGAAGCAGCTGCTCCAATTGAAATAAAGCTACCAAAAGCTAAAGAAACAGTTGTTTCTTCTGTTGAAGATTATGTTTATTCTGAAGTAGTAGAAGCTTTAATGAATCAGGGATATACAAAAGAAGAAGCACAAAATATGTACTATAATGGTGGACTTAGAATTTCTACTACTATAGATCCTGGTATGCAAAAAAACCTAGAAACACAATATGATAATAAAAGTAATTTCCCTGAAACTAGAGAAGGTGCTGATGGAGTTGTTCAACCTCAATCAGCCATGGTTATATTAGACTATAGAACAGGTCAAATTAAGTCATTAATAGGTGGTAGATATGTTAAGGGTAAAAGAACTTTAAATAGAGCTACTAATCCAGAACAACCTGGATCAACTATAAAACCTTTATCAGTTTATACGCCTGCAATAGACACTAAAAGGACTACACAATCTAGGGCATTTAGTGACGCAAGAGGCGGATATAAATTTAAAAAGAACCAGGACTGGAATCCAAAAACTACTACTGCTGGTTCTGGTATGATGAGTGTGCGTAAGGCTTTAGCCATGTCATCAAACCCTATTGCAGTAAAAGTTGCTGAAACTCTAGGAGATTCATATTCTGAGTGTACAGATGTTATGATGGATTACCTTAAAAACTTTGGTATAACAACATTACTAGATAGTAGGACAAAAGAAGAAAGTAATACTGATAGATACTTCCCTTCTTTAGTTTTAGGTGGTATGGCTTATGGTATATCTCCATTAGAAATGGCGGCTGCTTATGGTACACTAGCTAATGGTGGTACTTATGTGGAACCTACAGTATTTACTACTATTCAAACTTTTGATGGTAATTTAATAGCTAAATCTAACCCACAAGAAAATAGAGCCGTTAGTGAAGATGTAGCTTTTGTTGTAACTGATATGCTTCAAGCAGTTGTTAAAGAAGGAACTGGTAAAAAAGCTGCTATAGACAATATGGCTGTTGCAGGTAAAACAGGTACTACTAATGATGCTTTAGATGCATGGTTTGTTGGTTATACTCCATACTATGTTGGAGCAACATATATAGGTGACGATGCTGGAACAGGAGAAAAAAGAAGAAGCGTTGTTGGAACAAGTTCTTCCGCAGCTTCTCTTTGGTCAAGTGTTATGACTCCTATACACAAAAACTTAACACCTGTAGAAAGCTTTACTAAACCTGAAGGTGTTTACTTTGCTAAAATAAATCCATCAGATGGTGGAACTTCTTCTTATGGTGTAAATGCTGCATTTATTGAAGGAACTGCTCCTGAACGTGCAAGTAGTCAAGCACCTCCAGTTCAAGAAAAAGAACCTGCTGAAGAGAAACCAAATACTGATGGTGCTGGTGATGGTGATAATCCTCCAGACGAAGATAATACAGAAAAACCAGAAGAGCCAACACCTCCTGAAGATACAGGCGGTAACAATGGCAACAACGGTAATACTAATAATGGTGGTACTGATAATGGTGGAGGCAATGAAGATAATTCAGGAGATAAACCAGTAGATAATACAACAGAAGGTACTGATAAAGTTAATTAATAAATATATAAATAAAAAAACTTCCTTAATTATTAAGGAAGTTTTTTTTATCATGGTTTTGTCTTTGGGTTAAATATCACAGATATTATATAACCAAAGAATATTGCAGCTGCCACACCGCCAGCTGTAGCAGTTACTCCTCCTGTAAATATTCCTAAAAATCCATCTGTTTCTATTCCCTTCATAACTCCTTTTGCCAAGGAATACCCAAATCCTATTATAGGCACTGTAGCACCTGAACCACCAAAGTTAACTATTGGTTCATATATTCCTAAAAATGTTAAGATTGCTCCTAAACTTACATAGGTAACCATTACATAAGGTGTTTGCATCTTGAAATAATCCATCATTATTTGAGCTATTACACATATTAGGCCACCAACTATAAATACTTTTATATAATCTAATAACATAAGCTATACCTCCTATTCATTTACAATTACTACACCATGAGCTACTGATGGTATAGTTTGCTTTTGAAGTGTACTTGTTGGAGATAATAAAGCACCTGTTGATACAAGCATAACTTTATTAAATTCTTTTTTAAGTAATTTATCATATATATATGAACAAAATACTGATGCTGAACATCCACATCCACTTCCACCACAGTGTACATCTTGTTCTTCTAAATTAAAAATTTCTATACCACAATCTGTGTATACTTTTGATATATCTAGCTTCTTTTCTTTTAGTAAGTCTATTACTATTTCTTTCCCCAGTTTACCTAAATCTCCAGTAGCAATAATATCGAAACTATTAGGATCATCTTTTGTATCTTGAAAATAGGAATATATGGTATCTATTGCTGCTGGAGCCATTGCTGCACCCATATTATTTCCATCATCAATTCCTTTATCTATAACCTTCCCTGGTATAATATATTTTATTTTAGGTCCTTTACCTTCTTTTGTAAGTAAAACACTACCAGCACCAGTAACTGTCCACTGAGCTGTCATTGGTTTTTGATTGCCTAATTCTAGAGGGAATCTAAATTGTCTCTCTGCTGTGCAATAGTGACTAGAAGTCCCACATAGTACATACTTAGCATACTCTCCATCTATGGCCATAGAACCTAAGCACAGCCCTTCTGACATGGTAGAACAAGCACCATATATACCAAAGAAAGGTATACCTAATTCTCTAGCTGCAAAAGATGCTGGAAACAATTGATTTATTAAATCTCCTCCGAATAGAAAGTCCACATCCTCCAATGTCTTATTTGCTTTTTCCACACTCATTCTCATTACAGTTTGCACCATTTTGCTTTCTGCCAGTTCCCAAGTTTTCTCACCGTATAAATCATCAGACAAAATTAAGTCAAATTTGTCTTTTAAAGGTCCTTGTCCTTCTTTAGGTCCTACTATGGAAGAAGCTGCAATAATAGTAGGCATATTATTTAATTTAATAGTTCTTTTTCCAATTCTTTTTTTGTTCATAATTTCACATCCTTAAATGTTAATTTCCAATTTATTAAAAAACTAATTTGATAAAGTAATATAGTAGACCGCATATTATGGATGATGAAATACCATACACTAAAACTGGCCCTGCTATTTTAAATAAATTTGCTCCTACTCCGGTTACATATCCTTCTTTCTTGAACTCCATAGCTGGAGATACAATTGAATTTGCAAAACCTGTTATAGGAATAATTGATCCTGCTCCTGCTCTTTTCCCTATAAGGTCATAAACTCCTAAACCTGTAAGAAATGCTCCTAAAAAGATTAATGTCATTGATGTGGCAGAAGCTGCTGCTAGTTCATCTAAATTAATGATTTTCATATAAACATCATTAATTCCCTGTCCTATACAACAAATTAGTCCTCCTACTAAAAAAGCCATTATACAGTTTTTTAAATAAGCTGGCTTAGGACTCATTTTTTCTACATATTGTTTATATTCATTTTTATCTGGTTGCTTATCAGGCATATATTTTTACCTCCAATTTTTATAAAGAATTAAATGCAATATATATTTATTATTTGAAGAAACGTAAAAAATAAACAAAATTTTTCTATAACTAAAAAAAGTTCCTTTGATTTTTCAAAGGAACTTTTTTGTACTTAAATTAACTTATATAAGATTTTAATTTTAATAAAACTTTTTTCTCTATCCTTGATACTTGAACTTGAGATATTTTTAAGATTTCTCCAATTTCACTTTGAGTTTTATCTTCAAAATATCTAAGCATAATTATCTGTCTTTCTCTTTTTTCTAGTTTTCCTAATACTTCTTTTAATAATATATTATCTACTACTTTTTCTTCGTTATTTTCTTCTTTTAAACTAATTTTATCTATTAAACAAATGGGAGAACCTTCTTCTTCATGTATTACTCCATGTAAATATTCTACAGAGAAATTTGCCTCCATTGCCATTACTAAATCTTCTTTTTCTACTTCTAATTCTTTTGCAATTTCCTCAACTGTTGGCTCTCTACCAAATTTTTTTGTTAAAGCTTCTCCCTGAGCTTTTGCTTTTATTGCTAATTGTTTAAGTGATCTAGATACTTTCACCATTCCATCATCTCTAAGGTATCTTTTTATCTCTCCAAGAATCATTGGTACAGCATATGTAGAAAACTTAACATTAAATGTTGGATCAAACTTATATATAGCTTTTATTAGTCCTATAGAACCTAATTGATATAAGTCATCTCTCTCATATCCTATATTAGAAAATTTAGATACAACGCTTCTGACTAATCCCAAGTTGTTTGATATGAGCACTTCCTTAGCTTCTTCGTCACCATTTTGAGCTTTCTCTAGTAATTCTAAGGTTTCTTCATGACTAAGTAAGTGTCTTTTTTCTTCTTTTTTAGCAACTACACTCATATTCAAACCTCTATCCTTTTTTGACTTTATTTAGGTAATTCTATAGTTTTAGTCATTACTACCTTAGTTCCTTCTCCCTTTATAGAAACCACATCTAAGCTATCCATAAAACTTTCCATAAATGAAAATCCCATACCTGATCTTTCAAGTTCAGGCTTAGATGTGTACATAGGTTGCATTGCTTCCTCTACATCTTCTATACCATTTCCTCTATCTTCTACAACTACTTTTATTGCTCTATCTTCGATTTCACATCTTAGGTAAACAAATTTTGAATCATCTTCATCATATCCATGTATAATGGCGTTTGTTACTGCTTCTGATACCGCAGTTTTGATATCTGACAGTTCTTCTATTGTTGGATCTAATTTTGCTGCAAAAGATGCAACAATTACCCTAGATAAACTTTCATTTTCTGATTTTGCAGAAAACTTAACCTCCAAAATATTACTCATCCTAAAAGTTCCCCCTTTTAATTAAGAATTTATTGCATCTTCAAAGGTATCGTAAATATTAATAATTTTGCTCATTCCAGATAAGTTGAATAATTTTCTCACTCTAGAATTCATATTTATAACAGATACTTTACCACCATGGTTGACTATTTTTTTATATCTTCCAATTATTACTCCTATTCCAGAAGAATCCATAAAGTTTACATATTGAAAATCAAATATTATATAATCAATTTGCTTCTTCATTAAAATTGAATCTACTTCTTCTCGAACATCTCTAGCTACATGGTGATCAAGTTCAGCAGACAAAATTTCCACTAATAAGATTTTATCTTCAAGATAACATTTAATCATATATTTCCCTCCTTAATGAAAGATTTACAAATAATCAATTCTAGTAAAGTCTTTTGTATCCTTCAATGAAATTTAACTAGTTTTGTTATATTATGTATATTAATAATACTCATAACATCATAACAACCTATTATTACCTATATACTATATATTTCCATAATTTACTTGTTATATTCTTATAATTATTAATTTTTTCAAATAAAAAAGTGTCTAAAGATATAAAAATACTCTTAGACACTTGTTACTTACACTAAAGCTATTAAATTTAAAATCGATAGACATTTTCTCCAGTCCTAGCCATTCTGGTTTTGGTATGAATTTTTTTATACAACCATTTTACCCTATCTAAATTCGCAGTGGTTGCTCTGCTACACACTATATCCTGATTACGTCATTACTTAATAAATCTTAGCAGCTATACCACTTTCAAGTAAATTATCTACTATATTTATTACTGAATTATTTGATATAATTAATTCTCTATTGTTTGCATTTAAAATATAATTAAAAAATTAAGCATGTGATACTTTCACAAATTTTATAACAACCTTCTTCCATATGATTCCTATGATAAGTGATTGTACTGGTATCATAAGAGCAGCTTTCATTATACGAGTTGGTAATAATGCTAAATAGCCTTTACCCATCATTATAGATAGCCAATAAGTGTCTAATCCTAAATTTAAAACAAGACATACAGTTAAAACTGCACCTATTATTCTAGGCCATGTTTTTGGTTTATTATATAAAAATACTCCGTATACTACTCCTGTTAAAAATGCTGTCAATGTAAATCCAGGGAAAAATGCTCCCGATGGAAATAATGCAACTCCTAAAAGGTCTCCTATTGTATATGCTATACCAGCACTTAATGGTCCATACATCATTGCTATTATTGCAATTGGTAAGAACCCAAATCCTATTCTAACTATTGGTGTTTGTATAGAACAGAACCTTGTTAAAATAACCTCTATTGCTATTAACAAACTTATTTGTATTAATTTTTTTACATCAAATTTATTATCCATAAATTTCCTCCTATTCTAGCTAGACACATAAATAAGTGATCCATGTGTATGGAGGTATTAAAAATGATAATTTTTTATTTACTTGTACTGCCATTTATCATTAATTTAATATAGTCTATCTTTCTAATTTAAATAACTATCAGATTTAAACAAATATAAGAATGTTATATTTATTTAAAATAAGTAAAATAATTTGTTATTACAATTACCACAATACTTATGACTAAATTTGTAATGTCATATAGAATTGAATTTTAAAATGAATAGATAATTCCTATTTTAACGTCCTTCTTCTAATGTCATTAAAGTGTGTATACCCCTGTATACATACAAATAGAAAAGATTTCGTATTATGATAATTCTACTAACATCTCATATAAATTATATCATAAATACATACCATTTGTATTGTATATTGCACATATATTAATAACTAAAGCTATAAATTTATCAATATTTACATTCAAAAAAAAGTAACTTGATTTATTAAATCAAGTTACTTCCATTTATATTATTTTCTTCTTGAATTTGCTTTTTCTATATTAATTTTATTACCTTTAATTTTTATATTTTTCATTTTATCTAATACTTTTTTAGAATTTTCCTTTGGAACTTCTACAAATGTATATTTATCATATATGTCTATTGTTCCAACTAATTTACCTGGAATTCCTGCTTCTCCAGCTATTGCTCCAACGATATCTTTAGCTTGTACTCTTTGGTTTTTACCAACATTGATAAATAATCTTACCATTCCAGCTTCAGCACTTCTACTACGTTTTCTATCGTTTCTATCTCCTCTATCTCTATCTTTACGACCTCTTCTTCCAGAATCATCTCTATAGCTTGACTTTTCTTCTACTATTTCTTCTTTGTCTTCGTCACCTAAAGCAAGTTTAACAAGAGCTGCTGCTATTTCTATAACTTCTAGTCCTTCTTCTTCACAAAGGTTTTCTAGCCATTGTGTTTGCTTAGATAAGTTACTTTCTTTTATTGTTTCTTTAACTTCTTTGAAGAATGCAGTTACTTTCTTTTCTTCAACGTCAGCTATTGTTGGTATATCATGTCTAACTAATTTAGATTTTGTATATCTTTCGATATCTTTCATTTTTCTTACTTCTTTTCCAAATACGAATGAGAAAGATATACCTTCTCTACCAGCACGACCAGTTCTACCAATTCTGTGTACATAGTATTCTTCATCTTGTGGAAGGTCATAGTTAAATACAGCTTCAACATCATCCACATCTATACCTCTAGCTGCAACATCTGTAGCAACAAGTATATCTATTGTACCTTGTCTGAATTTATCCATTACTATATCTCTTTGCGTTTGCTTTAAATCTCCGTGAAGAGCATCTGCAAAGTATCCTCTTGCTTGTAATTCACTAACTAACTCATCAGAACCTCTTTTTGTATTACAGAATACCACTGATAATTTTGGATTATATACATCTATTAATCTACATAATACTTCTAATTTATTAGCTCTTCTTGTTTCTATATAGTATTGTTTTATATTTGGTACAGTTAATTCTTTTCTTACAATTTTTATTAATTGAGGATCATCTTGATATTTTTTAGTTAAGTCTAATATTTCTTTTGACATTGTTGCTGAGAAGAATGTCGTTTGTCTTTCACTTGGAGTTTGCTCAAGTATTAATTCAATATCCTCTCTGAATCCCATATCTAACATTTCATCCGCTTCATCAAGAACTAACATTTTTACTTCGTCCATTTTTAAAGTTCTACGATTTATATGGTCTATAACACGTCCTGGTGTTCCTATTACTACTTGTACTCCGCTCTTTAATGATTTTATTTGTCTGTCTATTGGTTGTCCGCCGTAAACTGGAAGTGTCTTTATTCCACTTTTATATTTACCTAATTTTTTCATTTCGCTAGAAACTTGAATTGCAAGTTCTCTTGTAGGACATAATACTACTGCCTGTACATTTTTTTTATTAGGATCAACCATGTCTAACACTGGTATAGAGAAAGCTGCCGTCTTTCCTGTTCCTGTTTGTGCTTGACCTATAACATCTTTTCCTGTTAAGATTACTGGTATAGATTGAACTTGAATTGGAGATGGCTCCTCAAACCCTAGTTCCGCTACTGATCTTTTTATTTCTTCACTTATTGGTAAATCTTCAAATTTTATTATATTCATAAATTATTTATTTCCTTTCCGTTATCATAAATATTAACTTTTCTATTATATAGTTTATTTCAATATTATGCAATTATATTTTTACCTAAAAAAAAGGTCCTATTCAGTTAATCACTTATTTTCGTAATTATCTAAATAAAACCTTAGTATAAATATGTATGAAATTTTTGTTTATGTTAAGTATGTAAAATATATTGTAGCTATGTAAATTATGTAAGTTCCTAGTAATACCAATCCCTGCAATCTATATATTTTGCTACTTTTAATTGTTGGTATTATTAAAGTTAATAAAAGAATTGTCATAAAGACAAAATCTACCCTTATGTTTTGCGCTAATATAGGCAAATCATTAATTAATGAAGAAATTCCTATAACTGAAGTAATATTTAATATATTAGCCCCTAATATATTCCCTACTGATATTCCATGATGATTTTTTCTTATTGCAGTTAATGAAGATAC
Source organism: Terrisporobacter glycolicus ATCC 14880 = DSM 1288 (assembly GCF_036812735.1). NCBI lineage: Bacteria > Bacillati > Bacillota > Clostridia > Peptostreptococcales > Peptostreptococcaceae > Terrisporobacter > Terrisporobacter glycolicus. The sequence continues at coordinate 3,702,728 of NZ_CP117523.1, forward strand.
TAGTTCAGGTAACGATGTACCTAGAGCTATTACAGTTAAGCTGATTACCCCTTGCGGAATTCCTATGTAGCTAGCAAGTTTTACTCCATTATCTACTAGCAATTTGGAACCTACGACCATCATTATCAATCCGAGAACAAATAAAGCGCCTATTTTTAAGCTTTCATGTTTATTGGGCTTACTATTATTACAAGAATCAGCTCTCATATTACTTAGGCCACCAACTTTATTTTTACTCGATACACTTTTTATATTTGAGTACATATAAACGGAAAGTAATACAATTAATAGTAATCCATCTCCTTGTGTTATAGTTCCATTAGTCCCTAAAATCATTAAAGCTATTACAGATATTAATAAAATAACTGATTTAGAAAAAAACATCTTTCTATCAACTTTAAACGGACTAATAAATGCAACTAAGCCTAAAATTAATCCTGTATTACATATAATAGAACCTACAGCATTCCCTAAGCTCATGGTTGTATGATTGTCTATGGATGCAAACACAGAAACTGTTAACTCTGGTAATGTAGTTGCAAAACTTACTATAGTTGCACCCAAAATTAACTCTGATATTCCAGTCTTCTTCCCAATCTTTACTGTACACTCTATAAATATGTCGGCACCTTTAGTGATTAAAAGAAATCCAATCAAAAATAAAATTATAACTAAAGTCATGCTATTCCCCCCCTATATTTATAGCTATTCAAAAACTCAATCTTTATGCACCAAAATCTTTCTATATTAATAAATAGACATATACTTTTCCAATAAGGTTATACGTATTTACTAAATGAATTAAAATAAAATTTCCAATATTTTTATAAAAGACTGTTTAATACATTAAATAGCGGGTATTTATTTAGTATAACAAGTCAGATATAAGTCTTATTATAAAGACATAATATTTTCACAATATATTTTTTGTATACAATATACTGTGTTTATGTTAGAATATATTTGTTGTTACTTATTGAATTACAACATTAATTAACTAATTATTTATATTAAATTAAATAGTAATAATCACTTTTAGGAGGATATCTTAATGAACGCATGGCAAGGTTTTAAAACTGGAAGATGGACTAAAGAAATAGACGTTAGAGGATTTATTCAAGCTAACTACACTCCATACGAGGGAGACGCTTCTTTCTTAGCTGGTGCTACTGAAAACACTAAGCAATTATGGGACGAGGCAATGGAATTATTCAAAAAAGAAAGAGAAAATGGTGGAACTCTTGATGTTGACACTAAAACTGTTTCTGCAATAGATGCTTACGCACCTGGATATATAGATAAAGATAAAGAAACTATTGTAGGTTTACAAACTGATGCACCTTTAAAAAGAGCTATAATGCCTGAAGGTGGTATAAGAATGGTTGAGTCTTCTTGTGAAGCTTACGGATTCAAATGTGACCCACAAGTAAGTGAAATATTCACTAAATACAGAAAAACTCATAACCAAGGTGTATTCGATGCTTACACTGCTGAAATGAGAGCTGCTAGAAGATCTGGTATAATAACAGGACTTCCAGATGCTTACGGAAGAGGTAGAATAATAGGTGACTACAGAAGAGTTGCTCTATACGGTGTTGATAGATTAATAGAAGACAAAATGGCGCAAAAAGACTCATTAGAAGTTTCTTGCATGGACGAAGATGTAATCAGATTAAGAGAAGAAATATCTGATCAAATAAAAGCTTTACAAGCATTAAAAAGAATGGGTGAATCTTACGGATTCGACTTATCTAAGCCAGCTACTAACTCAAAAGAAGCTGTACAATGGTTATACTTCGGTTACTTAGCAGCTATAAAAGATCAAAATGGTGCTGCTATGTCAATAGGTAGAACTTCTACTTTCTTAGATATATACTTCGAAAGAGATTTAGCTGCTGGAACTATAACTGAAGAAGAAGTTCAAGAATTAATGGACCATTTCGTAATGAAATTAAGAATGGTTAAATTCTTAAGAACTCCAGAATACAATGATTTATTCTCTGGTGACCCAACTTGGGTAACAGAATCAATAGGTGGACAAGGTATAGATGGTAGAACATTAGTTACTAAAAACTCATTCAGAGTTTTAAACACTCTTTACACTATAGGACCTTCTCCAGAACCAAACTTAACTGTACTTTGGTCAAAAGATTTCCCACAAGGATTCAAAGATTTCTGTTCTAAAGTATCTATAGATACAAGTTCAGTTCAATACGAAAATGATGACTTAATGAGACCTTACTGGGGAGACGATTACGGAATAGCATGTTGTGTATCTGCAATGAGAATAGGTAAACAAATGCAATTCTTCGGAGCTAGAGTAAACTTAGCTAAAACTTTATTATACGCTATAAACGGTGGAGTTGATGAAAAATCTGGTGCTCAAGTAGGACCAAGATTCGAACCAATAACTTCAGAATACTTAGATTACGATGAAGTAATGGCTAGATTTGAGCCTTTCACTGATTGGTTAGCAAACTTATATGTAAATACATTAAATGTTATCCACTACATGCATGATAAGTACTCTTATGAAGCATTAGAAATGGCTTTACATGATAGAGACGTATTCAGAACAATGGCTTGTGGTATAGCTGGTTTATCAGTTGCTGCTGACTCATTATCTGCTATAAAACATGCTAAAGTTAGAACTATAAGAAACGAAGCTGGTGTAGCTGTTGATTTCGAAATAGAAGGAGATTATCCAAAATACGGAAACAACGATGATAGAGTTGATGATATAGCTGTATACTTAGTAGAAGATTTCATGAACAAAATAAGAAAGAACAAAACTTACAGAAATTCTGTTCATACTCAATCTATATTAACAATAACTTCAAACGTTGTTTACGGTAAGAAAACTGGTAACACTCCATGTGGTAGAAGAGCTGGTGCTCCATTCGCTCCAGGAGCAAACCCAATGCACGGAAGAGATACTAACGGAGCTTTAGCTTCATTAGCATCAGTTGCTAAATTACCATACGAGCATTCTCAAGATGGTATATCTAATACTTTCTCTATAGTACCAGGTGCTTTAGGAAAAGATATGAGTGAAAGAGTAACTAACCTTTCATCAATGATGGACGGATACTTCACTGATGGAGCTCATCACTTAAACGTTAACGTATTTGATAGAGCTACTTTAGAAGATGCTATGGAACATCCAGAAAAATATCCTCAATTAACTATAAGAGTTTCAGGATACGCTGTTAACTTCATCAAATTAACTAAAGAACAACAATTAGATGTTATAAACAGAACATTCCACGGAAAAATGGCTTAAGCTTAATTGATAAAATACAAGTAAAAAGACTAAATTCATTTTAGTCTTTTTATTTTACCCTTTTACTACAAAAAATCAATTTTTTTGGTAATAATAATTAGAAAATTAACATGAAAAATCAAAACTTAAAAAGTCAAGATATAAAATATATGAAATCTTCTCATTTTATAGATTTATTTATGCAGTTAATCTATAATCTTCTTATTTTTAAATTTTGTATACATATTCTTTATCTTTTTTAGTTTTAATAATTAATTTTACGAGGTGCAATATGACTAAAGGAAGAATCCATTCAATAGAAACATTTGGAACAGTAGACGGACCCGGAATAAGAAGTATCTTATTTTTCCAAGGATGTCCATTAAGATGTAAATACTGCCATAACAGAGATACTTGGGATACAAAAGGTGGAACTGAATATACAGCAGAAGAATTAATAGAAAATGTATCTAGATATTCTTCTTATTGGAAATCATCTGGTGGTGGAATAACAGCATCTGGTGGTGAAGCTACTTTACAAGCAGATTTCCTTGCTGAATTATTTGCAAAAGCTAAAGAGAAAGATATTCATACTTGTTTAGATACTTCTGGTTTTGTTGATATAGAAAAAATCGAGAAAGTTCTTGATAACACTGACTTAGTACTACTTGATATAAAACATATAGATGAAGAAGAAGCTAAAAAATTAACTGGTGTTGGTATAGAAAAAACTTTAAAATTAGCAAAACATTTAGATGAACGACATATACCAATTTGGTTAAGACATGTGTTAGTACCTGGGATAACAGATAGTGAAGAAAACTTATCTAAAATTGGTGAGTTCGCTGCTTCTCTAAATAACATAGATAGATTAGAGATTTTACCATATCATACTATGGGTGTTCATAAATGGGAAAACATGGGTATTGAATATGAATTAAAAGACGTTAGAGATGCCAATGCTGATGATGTGGCTAGAGCTGCTGAAATCATTGAAAAACACGGTGTTAAAGTATTCAATAGTAAAAAATAATTAATACTATAAATATATTAACTATATAAATATTTGTATAAAATAACGAAAGAAGTCTTATTATAAGGCTTCTTTTTTAAATTAAAAACTTACCAACTAATACTCCAACTAAACTTAAAAATAAATTCAAAATTATATTAAGAATTGCCAAAACAAATTTTCCTCCATCCATTAAAGCTATTGTTTCATAGCTAAATGTAGAAAATGTAGTTAATCCTCCCATAAAACCTGTTGTTAAAAATAGTTTCAAATGTGGTGATATCAAATCTGTTTTTATACTAATTTCCATAATAAAACCTATTAATAAACCACCTAAAATATTTGCTATCAGCGTGCCTATAGGTATCTTAGATAAAAATAATTTTGAAGCATAAATTGATATTAAATATCTAAAAATAGCGCCTATGAATCCACCTATTCCTATGCATAAAATATTAATCACTATTCTTCTCCCTTTTACAGTCTTATAAGTCAATTTATTTATAAATAAAAAAGCCTTAGATATAATATTATCTAAGACTTTTATTTCTATTATTATTTTTTTAATATAACTACATTATTTATTGTGTTTTGTACAATAAAAAGTGGAGTGTACCCTATTCACTCCACTTTTTTCACTACAAACACTTCAATTATTTTGGAAATATTTTCGGCCAATTTATATTATTTCCAAATACCAAATACCAAAACATCTACTCATTAATGTTTTATAAGTTAATATTATCATATACATTTCATTATTACAGTATACTTTTTTTACATGAAAAGTATAATATAGTATTACTACTTTTTTTAGAATTCTATAACTTCCACTTCCATATTAGCTATGGCATCTTCTATTAACTTTTCAACATCTAGCGCTTTTTCTGAATCCTCTATTCTCTCTAATCTAGGCTTAGTTACAGGCTTCTTAGGAGCAAACACTGAACAACAATCTTCTTCCGGTATTATCGATGTTTCAAAAGTATCTATTTTCTTAGCTATATCTATTATTTCAGTCTTGTCCATAGCTATAAGCGGTCTAAACACTGGTAAGCTTACAGACGCGTTTGTACAAGTTAGTCCTTGTATAGTTTGAGATGCAACTTGTCCTATACTTTCTCCTGTTATTAAAGCATCACAATTTCTTTGAACTCCAACTCTTTCAGCTATTCTCATCATAAATCTTCTTGAGATTATAGTCATTTCTTCATCTCTACAATTCAAACCTACAGCTTTTTGTATTTCAAGTAAATTAATTTTGTGAAGTCTTACTTTTCCAACATATTTAGCTAATATTCTTGCTAAATCTTTTACTTTCTCTTGTGATTTTTCACTTGTGAAAGGATATGTGTGGAAATGTATAGCTTCTACTTCCATACCTCTTTTCGCGACCATCCATGTAGCAACTGGTGAATCTATTCCCCCTGATAATAAAGACATAGCTTTACCATTAGTTCCTATTGGAAGTCCTCCATAACCTGGGACAGTATCACTGTAAACTACTACGTTACTTTCTCTAAGTTCACATTTAATTTTAACTTCAGGCTTATGCATCTCTGCAGTTATTCTATCTCCTACTTTAGATAGTAAATATCCACCTATATCCATACTCATATCTTGAGAAGTTAATCTAAACGATTTATCTCCTCTTCTACTTTCTACTTTAAATGTTTTAGCTCCACTTGCTATTTTATCTTCTAAAACTATAAGAGCAGTTTCCTTTAATTTTTCGTAAGCTGCTTCTACATCCTCGTCATTATTTCTAAGAACTTTCACAGCTGGACATACTCCAACTACCCCAAAAACCTTTTTAACCTCTTCACAAACTTCTTCAAATTCATAATCAGCTAAATCAACATATACTCTTCCATATTCTTTGTATACATTAAATGTGCCCATTGACTTTAACATATTTTTTATATTTTTTATTAATTTATTTTCAAAAATATATCTATTCTTTCCTTTTACTCCTATTTCTCCGTACTTAACTATAATTGAATTATACATATTTCACCTCTTATTATCGTCTTTTTATTATCATTCTTAGGTCACGTATTGAGTCTTTCAATACTTTTACAGTTTCTAAAATTTCTTCTTCTGTATTAAAATCTGATAAACTAAATCTTACTGCACCTTCTATTTCTTCTGGTTTAAGCTTAATTGCATTTAGTACATGGCTTCCTTTCTTCTTAGAAGAACATGCTGAGCCTGTAGACACAAAAATATTTTTTTGTTCTAAGAAGTGAAGTAAAACTTCTCCTCTTATATTTTCAAAAGAAACATTTAATATGTGACAAACTCCATCTTCTGGCGAATTTACTTTTACACCATCTATATTTTTTAATATTTCTTCTTTTAATAATACTTTTAAATTTTGTATTTTGTTAATTTTACTATCTAAATCTTTATTCATTATTTCTACTGCTTTTCCTAAACCATAAATTCCTGGCACGTTTTCAGTTCCTGATCTCACACTAGATTCTTGGCCTCCACCAGTTATAATAGGTTTTAGTTTACTATTTTCCTTAATATACATAAATCCTATTCCTTTTGGTCCGTGGAACTTATGGCCACTTACTGTCATAAAATCAATATTATATTTAGTTGGTCTAAATTTGATCTTTGTGTAAGACTGAACACAGTCCACATGGAAGTATATTTTTTGTTCTAAAGTCTTTAGATATTTTCCTATTTCTTCAATTGGTTGAATACTTCCTATTTCATTGTTAACGTGCATTGTAGAAATTAATATAGTAGAGGGCTTTATTGCCTTTTTTACATCTTCTACACTTATTTTCCCACTTTTATCAACTTCTAATAGTGTTATTTCAAATCCTTCTTTTTCTAAATCAGCTAATGTACTTAGTACCGATGGATGCTCTATATTAGTAGATATTATATGATTTTTTGTTTTTCTAAAATTATAAGCAACTCCTCTAATAATTGTATTATTAGACTCCGTTCCTCCTGATGTGAAAAATATTTCTTTATCCTTCGCACCTAAACTCCTAGATATATTTTGTCTTATTTCTTTAATCTTTCTGTCTACTTCTATTCCTTTTTTATGTAATGAAGAAGGATTCCCGTATTCTGTAGTAAGAGCTTTCACCATTTCTTCTACTACCTCTTCATAAGGTTTTGTAGTTGCACTATTATCTAAATAAATTTCCATTTACTACACCGTCCTATTATATTTTTTTATTAATATATCCATCAATTATGTACTTTAATTAATTCGTCAAAAATATCAGCATTTTTTATTATACCATTTTTAGACCTATTTTTTAATCTTATAGTATAAAGTTTTACAAATACATATTAATTATATTAACATTTTAGGCTATAAATATAATCAAAAAAATTTTCTAAAAAATTTGTAAAATTATGTTGCATTTTTTGTCGAATATTGCTATTATATATAAGTAGTTATCCCCTTGATAACCCAATTAAAGTTTCTATTCAAATACCCCTTTTTATGAATAGATATATATTATGTCTAAGACGAATTAGATTTAATTTATCAGAATAAAAAAAAGAGCTTCCCCGGCTCTTTTTTTTGTGTTTAATTTTAAAGTAAAATACTGAAATTTCTTTAAAAATAATAATTTTTAGTTTATATTTTTGGTATAATTAAAGTAGTATTTAAATTCAAGGAGGTAATATTATGTCTACTAAAAAAAAGGTAGGTATCCTATTTACTGGTGGAACTATATCTATGACAATAGATAAAGAAATCGGTGCAAATGTACCATCTTTATCAGGAGAACAAATAATGTCTATGGCAACTAATGTTAAAGATGTTGCTGATTTTGAAATAAAAGACTTTGACGAAATTCCAGGACCTCATATGACACCTGAAAAACTAGTTCAATTAAAATCTGCTATTTTAGAATTATTAGATAGAGAAGATATATGTGGCGTTGTAATAACTCATGGTACGGATAGTTTAGAAGAAACTGCTTATTTCTTAGATTTAATAATTGATCATGAAAAACCTGTTATAGTTACAGGAGCTATGAGAAGTAGTTCTGAACTTGGATATGATGGATCAAACAACTTATCATCAGCTATTTGTGTTGCTATATCAGAAAATGCGAAAAATAAAGGTGTTCTTGTTGTATTAAACAACGAAGTATTATTAGCGTCTGAAGCAACTAAAACAGATACTATGGCTCTAAATACTTTCCAATCACCTGGTAAAGGTTCTTTAGGTATAGTTGATAGTAACGAGCTTTTACTATTTAAAAATGTGGCATCTAGGACTTTTATTGATACTGATAAAGTAGAGACCAAAGTTGCCCTATTCAAATCAGGAATAGGAATGGATTACATTTTTATAAATCATGCTGTAGATATGGGATACAAAGGTATCATAATAGAAGCAATGGGAAGAGGAAATGTACCTCCATTAATGTATGAAGGTGTTAAGTATGCCAGAGAAAAAGGAGTTATTGTTGTTATAACTTCTAGATGTTCAACTGGTAGAGTGTATGATTCTTATGGGTATTTAGGGTCAGGAAGAGATTTAAGAAATTTAGGGTGTATCTTCGCTGGTGACCTGAACGGACATAAATCAAGAATCAAATTAATGTTAGCATTAGGTAAAACTAATAATCTTGATGAGCTTAAAGACTATTTCGAAAAAGGAATATATTATTAAGATTATTTAATTTATAAAAAAATTTAGTATTATCCAATTAAATTACGATAATATTATATACCTTCTTTATTACAATAAAAAACTTCCAGATTATCTCTGGAAGTTTTTTGTTGTAATGTATTTATAAAACTTTAGCTAAAAATTCTTTTGTTCTTTCATTAACAGGATTATTAAATACATTTTCCGGTGTATTCTCTTCTATTATTTTTCCACCATCTACAAATATAACTCTGTCTGCTACTTCTTTTGCAAATCCCATTTCATGAGTGACTATTGCCATGGTCATTCCTTCATCAGCTAACTCCTTTATAACATCGAGAACTTCTTTTACCATTTCTGGATCCAGTGCTGATGTGGGCTCATCAAATAACATCATGTCAGGCTCCATTGCCAAAGCTCTAGCTATGGCGATTCTTTGTTTTTGACCACCTGATAGTTGGGATGGATATGCATCTTTTTTATCTAGTAATCCTACTCTTTTTAGCAGCATCTGAGCCTTTTCATTTGCCTCTTCTTTACTTATTTTTTTTATTTTAATGGGGGCTAAAGTTATATTATCTAAAACAGTCATATGAGGAAATAAGTTGAAATTTTGAAAAACCATTCCTATATTTTGTCTTACTTCATCAATATTAACTTTCTCACCTGTTATATTTTTTCCTTCAAATATTATTTCACCTTCAGTAGGTTCCTCAAGTAAATTCATACATCTAAGTACTGTACTTTTTCCTGATCCACTGGGACCTACTATAGCAACTATTTCACCTTTATCAATTTGTAAATCTATGCCTTTAAGCACATGCAAATTTCCGAAATATTTATGCAAATTATTTATTTTTATCATATCATCACTTTCCCTTATATTATTCTAGTTTGACTGAGCTAGCTTTTTCTCTAATATACCTACTAATTTAGATAATACAGATGTTATCACAAGGTATGTAGCTGCTGCTACTAAATAAGGTTCCATTGGACTATAAATTGCTGTAACTACTATACCCGCTTTAAACATCAGCTCTTGAGTTCCTATAACAGAAAGTACTGCTGATTCTTTTACTAATGTAATAAACTCATTTGCTAAGGCTGGCAATACATTCTTTATAGCTTGTGGAACTATTATAAACCTCATTGTATCTTTATATCCTAGACCTAGTGATCTACTAGCCTCCATTTGTCCCTTATCAACAGATTGTATCCCTGATCTTAATATTTCAGCCACATAAGCACTTGAATTTATAGATAATGCAAATGCACCCGCTATAAATTTAGAAGATATAGGACCTACATCAGGAAAGTCAAATCCTAATTGCGGAAATCCATAATAAATAATATATATTTGCACAAATAACGGTGTACCTCTAAGAATTTGAACATATGCACTTGATATAAATTTTAATATCTTAACTTTAGACATTTTCATTAGACAAATCAATAAACCAAGAATAAAACCTATGATTAATGAGACCATAGATACTAATATAGTATACTCTGCTCCTTTGACTATTAATCCATAGTATCCACTTAATTTACTAAAATCCATATAACCATCTCCTAATTACTGTCTATTATTTTGCTAGTTCTAAAGCTTGTTGCATATATTCATCCGTTTTTCCTTCTTTATCTAATCTTGCTATTGTATCATTTACAGATTTTAAAAATGCAGTATTATCAACTTTATCATCTGATTTTTTAATAGCTGCTGCTGCAGTTTCTGCAACTTCATCACCTACAGTTGAATTTCCTATAGCTATATTCTTATAATTTTTAACATTTATTTCAGCTACTGCTTTACCTGTAACTATAACATCTATTTTTCCATTTTGAAGCTCTAGCATTAAATCTGGCATTTTCTTTAATTGTGTGGCATCTGTTATTCCTAAATCACCAGTAACATAGTCCGCTTGAGTTGTTCCTTTTTGAACTCCCACTTTTAATTTTTTTAAATCATCTGAATTTTTTATAGAGTCTTCTTTTCCTTTTGATACTATACATACATTGCTATTTGTATAATATATTTCTGAAAAATCAACACTTTTCTTTCTAGTTTCATCTGGAGTCATTCCTGCTAAGACTATATCAACTTTATCCGCTTGTAAAGCTCCTAATAATCCATCAAAATCCATATCTGTATATTCAACTTTTACTCCCATATCTTTTGCCATTTCTTGAACCATAAAATCATCGAATCCAACTATTTTATCTTTTCCATCGACAACTTTATGGAATTCATAAGGTGAGTATTCAGCACTTGTTCCTACTTTTAATACTCCTGCATCCTTAATTTGTTGAAGTTTATCCGTGGCTTCAGTTTTATCTCCTTTATCTCCACCACTTGAACAGCCTACTAATGATATAGTCATCATTGAAGCTAACGTTAATCCTAATATTTTCTTTAATCCTTTCATTTCAATATCCTCCTTTATATTTTTATATAATTAATTTCAATTTTCCAAAATAAAAATTCACTTGGCTTAAGCCACTGCGTGTGCGCTATACTTCATGTCGCCAACGAGATTCCTTCGCTACCGCTGAGTTAACTACCTTGCTAAAACTAATAGATTATAAAATATATGTTATCCTCAGAACAGATAACATATATTTTCCTTACAATTAAAAAAGTCCCTTAGTCATAATGACTAAGAGACGAATTAACCGCGTTACCACTCTTGTTGATAGGTAGTGCACTTACCTATCCACTCAAACCCTTAAGGCAGGCGCTACCTATTATCATACTTAAGTTCTGATAATCTTCTCCAAAGCTCTATTCACTCTAAACTTTATTATTAGGCTCACACCATTCCCTAATTCGCTGTAACTCCATTTAGGCTACTCTCTTTTTCATAGAATTTTCTTTTTTCAAATTATTAATAAAATTATAGTTAGATAATTTACCTTTGTCAATAATAAATTTCAGAATTTTTTAATTTTTGTTTATGTTTTTATTTATAGCTGCTTTATAATATTATTTCTCATACATAGTTTGTAATCTAAAGTTTTTTCTTCATTTTTGAACTTAACTTGTACTATATCCCCATCTTTACCCACAATTCTTCCATTTCCAAAACTTTTGTGATAAAGTTTATCCCCAATTTTAACACTTTTCATCTCTTCATTTGTTGGTATCTTTATATCATTCAAAAATCTTGATTCATAAGCCTTTTTTCCATATTTATTTATGGGAGAACTTAATGTTAAGCTTTCTTCTGCACGAGTCATACCTACGTACATAAGCCTTCTTTCCTCTTCTATTTGCTCAGATTTTTTGTCATCATCATCAACATCGTAAGACTTCTCATGGGGAATCGTTCCTTCATTAATTCCTATAATATAGACATATCTGAATTCTAATCCCTTGGCACTATGCATGGTAGTAAATACTACTCCATCTAATTCCTTTTTATACTGATTTTGCTCCAACTCTGCCTTAACTTTTTCTATATGCTCTAAATATTCTTCAGTAGTTTCAAAGTTAGATGCAGAACTTTCTATCTCATTCAAAATTTCTATTAATCCATTTGTCTTTATTTTTCTATTCATACAATAATCTAAAATATACTTATCATAATCTAAAGTTGTTCTTATATATGATATGGCATCTTGTGGACATTGATGTTTTAAATAACTTATATCAATATCTAAATCATTTATAGTTTTCACTTGTTTTGGATGAAGATTGCACTTTGTTATTAAAGCATTTACAAAGTCTTTGTCTTCCTTAATTTGATTTAAGTTATCTCTGGATATATATCTAAAAGGCTTATTAATAATTCTTATCCAATCCTCATTGTTGTGTTTTTTTACAGCAATTTTTAAGTAAGACAATATATCTCTTGCTGCCCAGTGATCGTATATTGTCACTATTGAATCTTTTATGGTAAAAGGTATCCTCATGTCCATGAATACATCTACAAGTGCTCTAGATTGAATATTTGTCCTGTAGATCACTGCAAAATCACTATATTCTACATAATCCTTTTTAATTTCTTCTAAAATTTCTTTCCCAATTTGAATTGCCTCATCTTCTGAATCCTTTGGTTTAATATAATTTACTATTGCACCTTCTCCTTGATTACATTTTATGGTTTTATCATATCTACTAACGTTTTTTTCTATTAATTTATTAGATACGTCAATTATTTCTTTTTTAGATCTGTAATTAATGTCTAATAAAATCTTTTCTGTTCCTTTAAAATACTCTTCAAACTGTAATAAAAAATCAGGTCTAGAACCTCTAAATCCATATATACTTTGGTCTTCATCTCCTACAACAAATATATTATTATTTGGATTTGACATTAGCTTTAATACTTCAAATTGCACTCTATTTATATCCTGGAACTCATCTACTAAAATGTATTTATAAACTTGTCTAACCATGTCTAAAGCCTGTTTATTTTGATTCAACAAATAATAAGTTCTCAGCAACATATCATCAAAGTCTATTTTTTTAACTTGTTCCTTATATTCTTCGTACATATTGTAAGTATTTATAAATTCATCTTTTGTTAAAATTTCTGATTCAAAATCTTGCTTTTCCATTAGCTCATTTTTAACATAAGAAATCTCATTTATAACTTGTCCAACTGTTTCATCATCTTCGCCATTTTCTACTTCTAAATTTTTAAGTATCCCTTTAATCGTATTTCTTTTTGTTTTTTCATCAAGAATACTATTCATCTCGTATTTTCCAAAATACCTTAAAATTTTATAAAAAACAGCATGAAATGTTCCAAAAGTAACTTTGTTTATTCTGCTGTCCTTGCAAATTTGAAGAGCTCTATTTCTCATTTCCATGGAAGAGTTCTTTGTGAAACTTATTGCTAATATTCTTGTTGGAGGAATATTATTATTCACTATCATATTTGCGATTCTATAAGTTATAACTCTTGTTTTACCTGATCCAGGCCCAGCTAACACCATGCATGGTCCATCAACATGCTCCACTGCTTTTCTTTGATTTTCGTTTAATTTATCTTTATCAATCATCTTTTCCCACCTTGAAGTATTTGTCTATTTATTTATAAAATTACATTTACTATCATTTCTATTTAATATATGATTAAATTAATTTATTCAACGTCTATTATAGTACAAAATTGAAAAAAGGAGAAATACCATGAAAATCATAGAAAGAATATTGATAAATGAAAAATTAAACATGAATAGTAACACCTTTATATTCGACATTGAAACTACTGGATTAAGTCCAAAATTTTGCAAAGTTATTTTAATCGGTATTCTATATAATTGCCAAGATAAGACTGTTATTAAACAATTTTTTGCAGAAAATGAAGACGAAGAAAAAGAATTGCTTATGGCTTTTGTTGATAATATTAAATGTTTCAAAAGACATGTAACTTATAATGGACTAAGTTTTGACATAGGATTTGTAAATTACAGATTAAAAAAACACCATATTGATTTCAATTTAGATAAAGAAGATGACTTTGATATCTTTAGATTCATTAAATCATTTAAATCTCCTCTAGGTTTGGAGGATTGTAGTTTAAACTCAGTTGAAACATACTTTGGCATTCATAGAGATGATGTTATAGATGGTGGAGAAAGCGTAAAATTATATAAAGAATTTGTTAAAAACAAAGATTATAAGATCATGGATACTATTCTTTTACATAATTACGAAGATATTTATAATTTAAGTAAACTTGTAAATATTAAAGATTTAGTAGGAGAAAAATTGGATTTAATAGAACTAAGTGGTATTAATTATAATCTTAAAATTTTTCCTTTAAACTATAAAATAAATGCAAAAAAGTTATGTATGAATTATTTTATTTTCGCTGGAGTACACAATAATATTTCAATTTACAACGACAATTATTCTATAATATGTCAAAATAATAATATTTCTCTGGAAATAAATATCAGTAAAGGTATAGATAAAGATAAAAATACCATATTATTTTATAATTTATCGAAAATTATTCCTCTTAAGTTTAATGATAATATTCTAAATTCAAATATTTACTCCTTATGCAATTTTATAATAAAAAAAGAGCTTTGTAATATTTAAATTATTTAACATAAAAAGCTATATAACTAGACTGTTTTCAGCTATCTATATAGCTTTTTTAATTTAACTAATAAGGCTAATTTTTATACTTCTATAAAAATCTATAATACTGGTTGAGTACTCTCTTATCATATAATATATCCTACTTGATAAGCTACTTGTGGAACATAGACCTTCATTATCAATTCCTAGAATACTAGCTATAAATCTTCCCCTAAATAAATGATAATCACTAGTAACAATCAAAGCTTTATTTTCTAAATTTAAATCTTCCATTATATCTTTGCTAAACATTATATTTTCTAAAGTTGTAGTTGCTTTATTTTCTAATATTATATTATCTTCATCTACTCCATTTTCTACAAGATAATTTTTCATTGCTGATGCTTCCGTCATTACTTCGTCTTTACCTTGCCCACCAGATACAATTATATTTATATGTTTATTTTGATTGTAATACTCCATTGCTTTGTCTAGCCTTTGTTTTAGAGTCTTAGATACACCATCTTTATTTACTTTAGCTCCTAAAACTATCATCGTACTCATACTATTTGTAGAATTTACATCCTGGGTTTTATACATATTTATGATGATTGCACTTTGCAATAAAATAAATGATGTTATAAATAATATCATTACTGCTTTATAAATTTTGTATATTACTTTTATATATTTATTCTTATAAGCAATATTTCTAGCACTTATTAGTAAATATATAAGTAAAGTTGATACAACTATAAACACTGTAGAAAAACTTAATCCCCATTGAGATAATGCTAATATTATTGGAATACTTAGTGCTATAAGTAATTTTATATTTTTATTCATACCTATTCTCCCTTACAATTTACGATTATCCTTTATTCGCAATCAATTATAACATACTAAATCACAACTCAAAAAGGAGTGATTTAATCAATATTAAATTATTCACTAAATCACTCCTTAATTTCAATTTTTAATTATTTATTAAACTGTAGATGCCATTTCTAATATATCTTCTAACATACATGAAGCACTATCTTCGTTTGTCATTACTACTAATAAATCACCTGCATAAATTTTTGTATCTCCCCTAGGCAAAATTTCTTTTTCACCTCTGTGTATTGATACAACTAAACAATTCTCAGGCCATTCTATGTCTTTTATTTGTTTATTATCTAGATCACTATATATTTGTACTACTATTTCTATTAATGTTTTCTTTCCTGCTCTACCTTCATATTTATTAGTTCCTTTAGCTAAGATTCTACTCAATAAACTTTCATAAATTGGCGCAGAATTTAAAATATCTGAAGTTAATTGAGAAACTATTACAACTACTGCTAAAGCTAATAAATGATTTAATGAACCTGTCATCTCAGAAATTAGCAATATTGCTGTAATAGGTGCTTTTACTATTGAAGCAAAATGACCTGCCATTGCAAGAACAATAAAGTTTACTAAATAGACATCTGGTATTCCTAAATATTTAACATATATAAGCCCTACAAAATTACCTACTAAAGCTCCTAAAACTAGTAGTGGGAAAAATATACCTCCTGGAACTCCAGATCCAAAACTAATAAAAGTAAATAGGAATTTTATAATTATTAATGAAAATAAAAATATTAAAGTAAATTGACTTTCTTTTAAGGTCATGATTAAATCATGGCCTCCACCTAAAACTATAGGACATAACATTCCTATTATTCCTGTCATTACAAAAGGAATAATACATTTTATCTCTACAGATGTGTTTAATTTTTTATATAGATCCTGAGTTTTTAAGAGACCACTACTGAATATAACTCCACTAACACCTATAATTATACCAAGGATTATCAAACCCCAATAATATTTTAAAGGTAAAGAATTTAATTTTGAAAAATGTAAAGATGGTGCCATACCAAAGAAATTTTTTGAAATAAAATCAGCAGTTAAAGATGCTATCATTGCTGATACTAGCACCAATGGTGAAAAGTTTTTATGAGTTTCCTCCAAAGAAAACATCACACCTGATATGGGTGCATTAAATGCTGCAGAAAGACCTGCACTTGCTCCACTTGTTATTAAATACTTCTTTTCATTTTCTAATTTGTTGCTTTTCTCAGAAATTCCCTCACCAATACAAGCTCCCATTTGTACCGATGGGCCTTCCCTTCCAAGAGAAAGTCCTGCTCCTAAACAAATTAATCCGCCCATAAACTTATAAATCAATACCTTAAACCAATTTTGTTTTAAGTTTCTAGTTAATATTCCCTCAACTTGAGGAATACCGCTACCGCTTATCATAGGCTCTTTTTTTACCATCTTACCAACTATAAACCCTAGAAAAATTAAAATTAAAAATAGAATAGGTATTAATATTATATCTTCTATAGCTTTATTGTATAAATTTATAAATAGGGGGCTTACTTTCAATAATAGCATTCTGTGTATTACAATTACTAAGCCTACTATAATACCTATCAATAAAGAATCCATAATTAATCTGTATTTTAGATTTTCAAGTCGTTTTAACATATTATATACTCTGTCTTTCTTTGTATCCATAATATCTCCTTTCAAATCTAATTTTAAACATATTTCATTAAAATTACAACCAATTGAGAAAAATCTTATATACGTTAATTTAATATAGCATAATAGAATATAAGTTTTTGCAAATAATAAATTTAACAAAATCATCTCAGAAAGGAAAATCATCATGGTCGAGAATATTTCAGCAATTAGTTCTAATGAACTATTACTCGTTATGGCATCAATATCTGTACTAGGTATAATTGGTGCTTATATAGGAGAAAAATTAAAAATCCCCGATGTGGTTATATATTTATTATTTGGAGTTGCTTTTGGACCAACTTTTTTTAATTTAGTAAATATTAATTCATTTCCTGTAGCAAATGAGTTGATATTAACATTTGGCTCTGCTTTTATACTATATGAAGGTGGTAGTGAAATCAAACTTAAGATTTTAAATAAAGTAAAAATAACGGTTTTGCTATTGGCTTCTTTTGGTGTATTTTTAACTGCTGCAATAATTGGAGTAAGTTCAAATGCTATATTAAATTTGCCTCTTCAAACTAGTATTTTACTGGGTGCTATAGTAGCTTCAACAGACCCAGCTAGTTTGATACCAGTATTTAAGCAAGTAAAAATTCAAAATACTCTAAAACAAACTATTATTAGTGAATCTGCATTTAACGATGCATTTGGCGCTATACTTTTTACTTCAATTTTAGCAAGTATAACTCTATCTCAAAAATCCAGCTTACTAGAAACTAGTATGCAACTAGTATTTATGATTTTAATTGGATTACTTGTAGGCGCTGGTGTGGCGCTTATTGGAACAGCATTAGCATCTACAAAAATTTACGGTATTTTTGGAAAATATGAAGCCATAATGTCATTAGCCGTAGTAATCTTTTCTTATGAAATATCTGAAAGATTAGGTGGTAGTGGTTATATGTCTGTTTTTATAGCAGGTTTAGTAACAGGCAATAAAAAACTTTTCAATTTATGGATAGAAGACGATATATATATAGAAGGCGTCCACTTTAGAGAAACTATTTCAACAATTGCAAGAATGGCTATATTTATAGTTCTTGGTACTCATTTAGATTTGAATGCATTAATTAAATACGGTTGGAAAGCTTTTTTAATAGCATTAATTTTAATTTTTATAGCTCGTCCTATTGTTGTTATAATTTGTACATCACTTGATATAAAGGCTAAATGGAGCAGAAATGAAAAGTTATTTATGATGTGGATTAGAGAAACTGGTGTTATACCTGCTGCACTTTCAGGAATTGTAGTATCAAATAAAATTCCTGGCTATGAAATTATTTCATCTACAGTCTTTATGTGTATAGTTATAACACTGTTAGTTCAGGCTAGCACAACAGGTATTGTGGCTAAGAAATTAAATGTACTAGAAGAATAGTTTTTACAAATATTATCTTTATTTTTCATAAACGCGCTTAATTTTAGTACCTTTTACATATTTTTAATATATTAATATAAAAAGTATTAATTTGTGGATATTTATGAAGAAAAAAATATATATTAAATAAAAGAGACTATGGAATAATTTCCATAGTCTTTTGATTGGCGGAGAAGGAGGGATTCGAACCCTCGCACCGGTTTAATCCAGCCTAATCCCTTAGCAGGGGATCCTCTTGAGCCACTTGAGTACTTCTCCAATACTATTTCATTATATTATATGAAAAACTTTTTGTCAACTATTAGTCTCTATTAAATATTATTTGTTTTTAATATTTAATTTTATTATTAACAAAAGCAAAGAAAATTTTCATATTCTTTGCTTTTTATCTTAAATAACTACATATTTTTTTTAGCTTCTAATAACATCTCATTAGCTTGTTGCATACATGCTATAGCTTTTTCTATATACTCAGCAGTTTCTTCTTTACCCATTTCTTTTGCTTTGTTTACCCATTCTCTAAAACCTTCTTCATGAGATTGATTATGATTAACCCAGTGTACTAATAAAATGTTTAAAGTTTTTTCATCCTTGCTTACTTCTTCTTCCTCGTGACTATGACAGTTTCCTCCACACCCACATTCAGCATGTACATGATCGTGTTCATGATGATGACCTTCATGATATAAAGCAACATTTTTATTAAACATTTTAAACTCCCCCTTATTTTATATTAAATTCTCTTTTTATTATTTTAATCGTATCTTTAATTAATAATGATAATGGTTTGCCTTCTATACCTATTACTTCAAAATTTTCTGGCATTATTGGTAATAATATTTTAAATGCTTCGCTATCACATACGGCCTCACTTATGGTGCTTGTCACTTCTCCCATCATAGTATTTGGCATTACAATTGAAATAGGCGAAACAATTATATTGGCTTTTTTTGAAGATACTACTATGGCATTTTCTCCTGTCGCACCTTTATTTGCATGAGCCTTCATCATGGCACTTGTAGCTATGGAGTTTGTACCTAATGCATATATTTCCATATATGATGGTAACTCCTCTCTTAGTGCACTAACCACTTGAGCTCCTATACCGCCACCCATTCCGTCTATTACTGCAATTATCATATTTGACCTACCTCTAATTTAATTTTTATTTTTCTGCTAAAATTATTTTGTGGTCCATTAATCTTATCTCTTTAATAAAACCATCAACTATTTTTTGTTCTCCCAACAAATCTGTTAAGTAAACCTTTCCTTCAGTTGGATCTACGTTTACCACATTTTCCATTACTTTTTCTAATTTATTATCTTTTCCTAATACAAATGCAGATGATTCACACATATAAAAATCCCCCTTAATTATATAAATCTAATCAAAAAAAAGATTTCTAAAGGCATTACAATACCATAAGAAACCTTCATGATTTCACTTACAAGTTTTTCTATTAATATAAGTATATACTCATATTATTTGCAAGTCAAACACTTAAGTACAATTTATTTCTTACAACAAAAAGTATTGTAAAAAAAACTTGTTTTTGTATTGTATTTTCATAAATTAGACATATATTTGATTTTCTTCATGAGAATGTAATCCTTTAAATCCATCCTCATGTATATGGTTATCCCCTACCCCATTTATATGTTCATGGGTATGCATAAAAGACACTTGTAATTTTTGATTAATTGGATTTTTACCTACATAAGCATTTACTCCAAATATTTCTTTTAATGTTTCTGATGTTATTACTTCTTCAACATTTCCTAATTTCTTTATTTGTCCATCTTTCATAACTATTAAATAATCACAATACATAGATGCTATATTCATATCATGTATTGCGGACAATGTTGTTATATTCATACTTTTTACTAAATCCATTAACTGTATTTGATACCCAATATCTAAATGATTTGTTGGTTCGTCTAATATTAAAAAATCTGTATTTTGTACTAATGCTCTTGCAATTAAAGCTCTCTGTTTTTCTCCTCCTGACAAGTTAGAAAAACTTCTATGACTATAATCATCTAAACCTACTTTTTTTAGCATTTCTGATACCATTTTTAAATCATCCTTGGAGTAGTCTTCAAAAACAGATTTATAAGGGTATCTTCCCATTTTTACTATTTGCTCCACAGTGAAGTCAAACTGAGAATTACTTTCTTGAGCTAGTACAGCTATTTCTTTTGCACAATCCTTATCTTTCATCTTGGATAAGTCTTTATTGTCCAAAATTATCTTCCCACTTAAAGGCTTATGTAGCCTATATATATTTTTTAATAAAGTGGATTTACCTGACCCATTCGGTCCTATAATACCTACAAAACTTCCTTTAGGAACATCAAAAGATATATCTTTCAATATTTCTTTATTATCTATACTAAATCTTAAATTTTTCACTTGAATTTTGTGCATTATTCATTGCCTCCAAAATCATATTCTTTTTTGGAAATTAAATATAAGAAGAACGGACCACCAACTAGTGATGTTATTATTCCTATAGGTATTTCTATTGGAGGGAAAAGTCCTCTTGCAAATACGTCTGATATTATTAAAAATATAGCTCCTACTAAAGACGAAAGTACTATTAACTTTTTATGATCATTTCCTCCAATAGTTCTACATACATGAGGTACTACAAGGCCTATAAATCCAATTGCACCTGTTATTGCAACTAAAGACGATGTTAATAATGTGGCTAATATTAATATCATAGATTTTATAAACTTCACATTTATACCCAAAACTATGGCATTATCATCTCCTAAAAGCAGTATATCTAAAGACTTAGACATTATAAACACTATTATCATCACTATGACTAAAATGACAAAAGGAAGTAATAATACATCCCATTTTGCTCCACCTAAACTACCCACAGTCCAAAACAACGCATTTTTAGCTTGATTTGAATTTTCTGCTGAATATATAAGTAAATTAGTTAACGCTGAAAATATGGTTGATATGGCCATTCCTGTAAGTACAAGCCTTGTTGTAGATGTTGTCTTTCCCATTTTAGTTCCTATTGCAAATACCAATACTCCTGATATTATAGAACCCACAAATGCACCTGCACTAATGCTATTAATTCCTATTGCTGATACTCCTCCAAGAACAATTACCCCAACTGCTCCACAAGATGCTCCTGAAGATATTCCTAATATGTACGGCTCTGCTATTGGGTTCTTTGTCACACATTGCATCATTACACCACAAAGTGCCAATCCAGCTCCGCATATGGCTCCCAATAAAACTCTAGGAAATCTAATTTCCCATATTATATTTTGTGTCATAACTGTTCCAACATTGCCAAATAAACTTCCTTTTGTTAACTTATTAAGTAGTACTTTATACACTTCTCCAGGTTCTACGTATGTACTACCTATTGCAATAGCAATAACTACTGTTACCGCTAATATGACTGCTAACAGTAGTATCCAAAACAAGAAACCTTTCTTGTTAGAAAGGCTTCTCTTTTGCTTTATCGATATTTCCATTATTTATTTTCTCCATAGAAATATCCATACATTTCTTCTATTAACTTAGGATTTCTAACACCTGGAGATAAATCTGCTAATCCTACAACATATATCTTATTATTTTTTATAGCTGATACATCTTTTAATGCAGGATGAGATTTTAGAAACTCAATTTTTTCTTTAACTGGTTGTCCAGCCATAAAATCAGTTACTAATATTACTTCTGGATTTTGTGCTACTATGCTCTCAAAAGAAACATTTATATATGGTTTTTTTGCATCTTTTCCAAATGTATTACTTCCACCTGCTAGCTCAATTAAATTATTAGCAAGACCAGATCCAACTACCATGGCATCTTTTTCTCCAGAATCATACACCATCATTTTCACTCTATCTTCATCTTTTATATTTCCTAATTTATCAGTTACTGATTTTATATCACTTTTCATTTTATTTATTACTTCTGTTGATTTATCTTGAACTCCAAATATTTTTCCAAGTAGTTCAAAGTCTTCATAAACAGTATCTACTGTAGCATCTGCAGAATAAGATTTAGCCATAAATGGTGCTATATCTTTTTCAATAAGTTCCTGTGGAGATCCTGTCGTTTGCTCACTTATTGATGAATCCCAACCACTAACAAAATCTGCTCCTGTAGCCATAAAACCTTCTTTTGATACAGAATGTCCCTCACCTATTTTAAGTTGTGGTATCTTTTCATAAGCTTCTTTAAATTCTGGTAGTATTGGGTTATCTAAAAGTGCTGTTCCTACCATTCTATCCCCTAAATCTAGTGCTAGTAACATCTCTGTCATAAATTGAGATAAAGTTACAGCTTTTTGTCTTGGAGTTTCTACCTTTACATCATAATCTTTCGCTCCGTCAGAATATGTATACTCTACCTTTTCAAAATTACTTGATTCAACTTTAGCTTCTGGTGATTCTGTCTTCTTGCTAGAAGAACATCCAACTGCACCTAGCGTTAAACCTATTACTGATATTACTACCAGTACTCTTTTTAAACTTTTACTTTTTACCATAAAATATCCCCCTTAAAATTACTATTTTTATACTTATTACTTTTTATATTGATTAAATATAAAAGACCATGAGATTATATATATCAATAAGGATATATATAACCTTCATGGTCTTAATTATTATATTTATGTTGTTATTATGTAACGTTTAATCTTTTCTTAACTTATTTTCTTAATTAATCTTCTGATAAATATTTGGCACTTCTTGTGCTTGATTCCTTAATAATATAACATCTATGACTATATATGTAAATAAAGTTAAATATTTGCAGAATATTAAGTATTATACATAATACTACATTTTTTTATTTTTATACAAAATATGACACTTATACTTTTTTTAATATAATAAAAAAGCTATGAATTATGCAGTTTTACCTGACTTCATAGCTTTTTTATTATATATTTTAAATTATTATTTTTACTCTAAAATTTCTTTTACTGTTGGAAATTGATCTATATTAGTATGTGGCAAGAAGCAAGCTGACACAAATTCATCCATATATGTAGGATATACACTTAGCTCTACATATGTCATTTCAGATGCTATTTCTTCTAATTTTCGTCTAGCCTCTGAACTTATTAAACTTAAATATGACCCAACTAATGAACTGTTTCCTATATACTTAAACTTATTTCTTTCTATATCTGGAAGTAAACCTATTAAAATTGAGTTTTCAATATCAAGATTATTTCCTATTCCTCCTGCTATATAAACATTATCAATTACTTCAAAATCCATTCCTAAACTTTCTACAAGTACTGATGCTCCTGAATATATAGCACCTTTTGTTCTAATAAAATTATCAATATCTACTTCATTAATTAATAAATCATTTTCTAGGCCTTCATAGTCTTCTTTAAATGCCAAGATATATTCACCTATATCATGCTCATTAAATCTGATTCTTTTATTATCTAATTCTCTTTTTATTTTTCCTCTTCTATCAATTATACCTTTAAGCAGCATTTGACATATTAAATCAATTATACCTGAACCGCAAATTCCTATAGGTGTACATTCCCCTATTATTGTTAATTCTGGTTCTAAAGTATTTTCGTCTATACCAACTTTCTCTATTGCTCCATCTGATGCTCTCATACCACAACTAATTCCTCCACCTTCAAAGGCCGGTCCCGCTGAGCATGCACAACACATCATAAAGTCTTTATTTCCAAATACAATTTCTCCATTAGTCCCTAAGTCTATGAATAATGTATTTTCTTCGCTAGCCCATATTCCTGCTGATAATACACCTGCCGTTATATCTCCACCTACATAACTTGCCACGTTTGGAGCTAGGTATATTAAGGCACTTTTATTAACATTCAATCCTACATCTTCTCCCATTAAGTTTGGTGATTTTAGATATGGTGGAATATATGGTTCTAGTCTTAAATAGTCAGGATATATGCCTAAGAAAAGCGTAGACATTGTTGTATTACCAGATAACACAACTCTTACTACATTATTTTTATTTATACCAGTACTTGTATATAGAGATTCAATTAATGGGTTTAGAGTATCATCTATAATTGCTTTTCTCATAATTTCTAAATTATTTTTTCTAACAGCAAATACAATTCTATTAATTACATCTGCACCATATTTTATTTGTGCATTTCCTGAAGATGCCTTTTCTACAACTTCATTAGTAATTAAGTTTACTAAGCAAACAACTACAGATGTTGTACCTATATCTATAGCTAATCCATATAATTCTCCTTCTTTATTTCCTGGTTCTACATTTAATATCGTAATCTTATTTTTCTTTTTAACATAAGTTAAAGTTATTTTAAAATTATCTTTCCTTAATACTAATGGTAGCTTTTTTAATATATCTAATCTAAAATCTATCCCATCAATACCCAAGTCTTGTCTTACTTGTCTATCTAATCTATCTACATCACTTATATTGTCATCTAATGACGGTTCATCTAGTTCAATATATTTTTTTTCCACATTAGTACTATAAGAAAATTCATTTTCTTCTATTATACCTCTAGCTCTATCAAATAATTTTTTATCTACTTTTTTACCCGTACCCTCAATTTTCATTCCATGCATAGAAGATGAAAGTCTAGATGGAACATCTACAACAATATCTTCTATTACTTCAGTTGCACAAGCTAAAATATATCCTTGTTCATATTCTTCATCACTAATATGTACTGTCTTTTCTGTATCACATTTTCCCTCTAATAACTTTACTTTACATTTTCCACATGATTGAGATCCATTGCAAGGCGCATCTATAAAAATATCTGCTTTTCTTGCTACATCTAGTAATTTTTCTCCAAGTTCACATTCTACTTCCTTGTTATGTGATTTAAAAAAAACTTTAGCCATTCTATCTCACCCCAATAAATTAATTTTTATAATCACTCAACCTTATATATTACTA